>JAUWOH010000062.1 GCA_030612225.1 Desulfobacteraceae bacterium | reverse complement strand
TCCACGTCAACCAATCATTACCCTATATAAAATAAGATCGGGCTTATTGAACAATGGATTGAATCTGACCTGCCTGTGTCGGCCAAAGATAATTTTTTCTTCCATGCATTGGCAGGTCAGTTCAATCCTTATAGGTTATGTGTTGGTTGTATTTTCAATGTTTCTCAGCTCTCTACCAGAGTTGTAAAAACTAGCCCAAGAATAAACCTTCACAGACCTGTTGTTAACGGAGCACACAAAAACGTACTTTGCGTTGACCAACATTCCAAATTTTAAATACAGATCTTCTGGAATACCTTCGAAGCCTTTTCGATAGAATTCAACGCCTTTCATCTTTGTATTTGACTTGCCTGAGCTTGGCTCATCTTCAGGAATAAGAATTCCAAAAGCAATCGTATTTGCATACTTTTGTCGATACTCGTTTTGCTTACCATGTTCCTTCATCAACTGCCCAAAAATTTTATGTCTTGTGTTATAGGCATCTTTTGACTCGTGACTTTTGGCCTCAAGCACAATTAATTCGCCATTGTTGGCCAAATATTCCACGTCGGCAGTATCATTCGTATCTGAACCAAAATTGATATTATCACTAACTCCAAAGACTGCATCATCTTTGATGACTGAATGAAAACATTCAATCAATGGTGTTTCGTGACTGACTTTTTCTCTTGCCAAGGGAGTTAGCTCGCTTTCTACACATAATCGCCGCATCACCGGTGTTATCTCTTTGCATTATAAGACTGAAAACATCCTATCGAAGTTCTCTCTTAGCACTCTGCGCTCTTCATCAGAGTTATTGTTTTCAACAGCCTTCAATTCATTTATATATCTCGCAAAGTCATCTTTTAAATCATTTAATAATAATGTTGGATTGACTTTGATTATTTCACCATTATTTCGAAATTCTATTGCTTCTTCAAATGAATTATTAAATATAACACCTCCTTTCACCATCCCACTATGGAACAGTCCACACCTTGACTTAGCATATAGCTTGTTAAGGTCGCTATCTTGAAACCTATTTGGGTATAGTCGCTTAATAGAGTTAACAAAAAACTCTTTACTCCTTCTATTGCTATCAATTCCAGTTTTGTACTGTTCTACGCCCTCGATATATGACATACATACCATCAATACAATAAATGAATTGCTAAAACTATCTCCCCTAAGTAGTCTTAATGCAGGGTTTAAGAACCACTCGTTAACTTCTCTTTCATAAATTGTGATTTTATGGCCTATATCTCTTGGATTTAATCTTTCATCATTTCTTTCGTCTATAGCTACAGGGATACCATTTTCATATTTACCCAATATCTCTGGAGCTATATAGATTTCCTCATTTCTCAGAATTTGTTTGGTCATACGATTTTCCTTTTAGCAAATAACGCTTCGCATGACCCGCGAGTGTGACCTTTGCAAATCCCGCGAGCTTATTCCTCGTTGGGTCGATGCGGTTGTTAAAGGGTTCAGTCATCTGGACTTTTTATATAGAACTTAAAACGCTTACGCAGATGATTATTCCCCACAAGCCATAGATTTAATTTGTTAATAAAACGAGCCTCTTTAAAGTTACTGAAGAATATTTCTCCCTCATATAAACCCGGAATTAAATTGGATAAATTTATCCAGTTATAATATTTTCCTGATTCCATTTCTTCGAATTTGAGTGTTTTTCGAATTTGTTGTGGCTTAACCATGGATATGGTAGCAGTTAACTTGTCGTGATTTAATATTCTGCCCTTGAGCGTGATATCTAACTCAAGCACATCTGCAGGTGTATAAAGTTCTTTTGATAGCTTGTGTCCAAAAATATACTGGCTGTTGACAAAAAAAGTCCCAATAAGAAAACAAATGATAATAAACAAAAATGCTTGAATCTTATTCGTCCCCTTGAAAGGACGTATTGAGAATACTGGTTTAATCGCTTCTTTAGGAACAGCTTTTAATAAGGTCAGTATAATTAGAATGAAAGTAATACCACCTGCAACAATTGCGGGGATTAGTCCAAGAGAGGATTTCGTAAAAAGAAATACGCCCATAACGATGACAAATGGTATCCCCCATAATGCTATCCAATGTGTTAGCACATAGAGACAAAAGCGAAGCATAAAATGTGAGAAACTCGCCCATAAGTCGCTTCCAACAGCTAACATGTCAGAAATAATCTTTCCTATTAGTGACAAGACGCATAACATCGAGAGCACGGAAAAAAATCCCGCTATAACGCTCCATAAAACTGCCGATACAGAATAATCGGTTCCTGCACTAACAGTATTCTTTAACGCATTACCGCTGAAAAAAGTTACCGCAATAAGGATTGTGCAAAGACTTATAATTAAAGCAGTGTCTATAGTACCGTCTTTGTGAGTCGTTTTGTTGTCCATTGTTTGATCAATAAGCCCTTTAACGAAAAGTTCACAGGCGAACGCAGTGAGTCCACGTGAAACTTTTGGTTGATAGACGTCGAGGGAGGGGTGGAAAATTCACCTTAGCTACCGGAGAAGCACCGTTTCGCTGTTCACATTAACGAATGTTATGCGGCAGCGAAACGGTGCTTCTCCGGTAGCATAAAATCAGACAATTTGCAACCCCGGACTCGGTGTTCTGATCAACAAGTGATTATGCGGGCATGGATATCATCACCTTTGTAATAATACCCGCCTTTTTAAATGTCATGTGCGTAACTGGTAAATTTTTCTTTAGGGAGCCCCCCCTTTTTTTCATTCCCTCGTTTCACATGATGGGCACTCCCGGAGTTCCCGGGAGGTTATTCCGTAAAATCGTGCAAGGGTTACCCATCTTGATACTCAAAATTCTTCATGAGATATTCGACACTCATGTTTCCCATGACAGCATTGTGCGGGATCAAGACATATTTCCAGGGTTTGCCACCGTTGCCAGTTGTATAGTCCGTTGCATGCGTACAATATTGATCTGCTGCCCGTGCCTTTTCCTGGACATCTGATGAATTAATATCACCTTCCTTTTTTGTTTCAACAAGGTAAATAGTATTCAAAAAAGGTCGCTGTTCCTATTTATCTATTTACCTTGTAGGCGGGGAGATTCATTATTGCTTTAAAGATCATTGACAGAAATCGCCACATCATAGTCAACACCGATTGTTTCAAAATGCCTTGCCCCGCATTTGATTTTTGCGCTTTCAAAGCCGCGCAGTTGCATCTGGTCTTTTGTGGCCTTTGTTTCCCGTATCATATAAACGATATCGCCGTTTTTTCTTAATATAGCCCAGTCAGGATTATAGCTGCCAATCGGTGTAGGTACCTGAAACCATCCGGGCAGCTTAATGAAGTATTTGACGTCTTTCAAAGTATTCAGGTCTTCGGCAAATCGCTTCTCGACGCCGGAATCGTACAGGATATAATCGTAAACCGATTTGTCTGTTGGAACTATGCGTTCTTTGGAAAAGTTCAATTTGTGGGCATCATCCCTCAGTCGCGACATTTCATAGGAGATACCTTCAAGCTTTTCATATTTAATACCCTCGATGATCATATAGTTAAGGACAGTCCGTATTTCTTTTACAACGCCATCCATAAATTGCTGCGGGTTTATCCGAAAGTCCTCAAGCCGTTTTGATTTTATGAGAATTTCATAGATCGTGCGTCTTGTTAGTTCGGTTTTTCCCTGGACATACGTGAGGATATCAGGAACGCGGGTAAATAGTGCCACATAAGAGGGCATCGGTGTTCTTACAGGTATTGCAGTTACTCCTTTTTGGGTTACATCAATATCAGCCAAAGATGATCGGATTTTCGGCGGTTCAATCTTATCCATCTTCAATATAGCTGCCGATGCCTTTTCGATAAGATCCTGCGTGGAATAGTTAACAGAATAAATGGTCTTGGTGTTGATGGCGTTCCAGAATGTCTCAAACTCAGGATCAAGAAGCACTTTTTCGTTGAGCTTACCTTTTATTTTCTTGCTGTGGTCCTCGATGTGGTTCTCAATCTGATACTTTTCGACTGTTTTTACTATTTCAAGTTTCACCGGCCGAAATTCTTCATCGACTTCAAAGGTCATATTCTCAACAGCGGCATTGAATTCCTTCTTTATGAAGCCATCGTCGTCAATAAGGTTTTGTTCTTTTATTGTATTCCAGATCTTTCCAGATAACGTTTCATCTATTTCAATTTCCACGTCATCCCGCGTGAACTTGATACCGACGAAGGCGTCTATTGGAAGTTTCCCAAAAACGACTCCGCAATCCTCTTCAAACTCTTTCTGAAGCGAGGCGGCAAAATCATCGTAGCTTTCATTTGCTACGACAACGAGGTTATTGATGTATTCATCATGTACGCGCTCGCCATCCTGATTTACGGGAAGCCGCATACCCCGGCCTATTTCCTGCCGCTTCTTTATTGCAGATGTCGAATTGCTGAGTGTGCAAATCTGAAACACATTCGGGTTGTCCCAGCCTTCGCGAAGCGCAGAGTGTGAAAAGATGAATTTAAGCGGATTATCAAGACTCAGGAGACGCTCTTTGTCTCTCATTATGAGACTGTAGGTATCCTCATCTTTCGCGGCATTTCCCGTTGTATCAGTGAATTTTCCTTTGTCGCCCTTTTTATCTTTGGAAAAATATCCATTATGCACTGTGCCGACGGGGAGAATCTCTTTATTAAAGAGCGTGCGGTATTCTTCGGCAACTTCGGTATATAAATCCTCAAACCATTCGGCATAGGGGCCGCTTACGTAACCACTGTCGGTATAGACACGATAATTTGCAACCCTATCGATAAAAAACAGGGAAAGGACCTTGATCCCCATATCCTTAACCTGTGCCTCTTTTTCGAAGTGTGCCTTGATTGTTTCGCGTAGCTGTTCTCTGATAATATCATCCCGGAAACCACCCTGTTCCTCTCCAAGACTGAGTCGGATTCCGTTGGAAAATTTCACATATTCCATGCCCGGCCGCGCATTGATTTCGGTAACAATAAAACCATCCCGGTACATTTCCCGTTCATTAGATTTCATAAACAGGGCATCATCCTGTTTAACTGTGACTTTCGAAGTTTTAGGTCCGTCAACAGATTGTTTATGGATAGTAAGGTTGGCAGCAAACCTGCCGTTTCTGTTTGTAATTGAATTGACCTTGATAAATGCCGAGTTGGCATTGTTTTCGGCAAGGACCGGCGCAACGGATATCTTCTTTACAAGGCGCATCTGAAAGGCATCGATCGGATCAACTTGATAGATAAGGTTATACCTGTCTCTGTGGGTCGCGGAATATCGCAGGGTGCAGAGGGGGTGTAAAGAGTCTATCGCTTCCTTTGCTATTGCGCTTTCCATATTCTGCGGTTCGTCCATAATCACGATGGGATTGGTGGCCTGTATGAATTCTATAGGTCGCCGGCCTCCCATTTTATCGCGAAGGTCATGGATAATATTGTTTGCCTTCTTGTTGAAGGAATCGATGTTGATGATCATGACCTGCATTTGATTGGCAGCGGCAAAGCCGCGAAGTGCGTTTACTCTCTTTGAATCGTATACGAAATGATCAAAGGGGATATTGTTATAGAGATCCTGAAAATGTTCCTTCATCATGTCGATTGATTTCAGGACCCCTTCCCGAATGGCCACCGAGGGAACGACGATAATGAACTTCTTGAACCCGTATTTATCATTCAATTCGAAAATGGTGCGCAGATAGACATAGGTCTTGCCGGTACCGGTTTCCATTTCAACGGCAAAGTTCATCCCTTGTGTCTCAATGTCGGTCTGGCGGACAATGTTGTTTCGTCGCTGTACTTTATTCAGGCTTTCGGTAATCTCATCATCCCTCAGTTCAATGTTATTGCCGATTCCGAGGTGAGTAAGGGCCTGAGAAACGCCCATAAAGCGCTCCCCAACAGTAAGTTCAAACGAACCCTTGCTCAGCGGCTGACCATCGAAAAGATCAACCACCGCTTGTATTCCCTCAAGCTGATACTGCTGCTTCGCGTCAAATTTGAATTTCATCATTACACCGTCCGGAAACTTTCAACGTCAAAGGTTTTCATTATCTGCACGGCATTTGTTTTCAACTGGTCGTTGCCTTCAAATCCCGAATCCAGGCAAACGACTCTCTGCGGTTCCATCTTTGCTATTGCGCGGATAAGCTCTTTAGTCAAATTCATTTCAAGGCAGATGAGAAGCGCGCCTTCGGCGACGGAGTAGACCCTCTTGCCTTCAAGGGTAATTTCTTCTATCGGGGTCGTCAGTTCAAACCCCGATTTAAGGAGAATCTCATAGAGGATATCATCTTCTTTACTGTTCGGATCGATGTGGTCAATGGCAAATTCGAGTTGTTCATGGATGGGTTTTTCTTCTACGTCGCCGTCCCATATCTTGAAATTGGATTTGTTGAGCTTGAAGACCTTAAATCCTATATCCTGTTTCGAATCTCCAAAATCAAGGGCGCCTTCTTTTTCTTTGTTGATTTTTTTTATAACCCGGCGGATTCGTTCCTTGCCGATGTCGGCAATAGTACTATATCCGGCTTTGAATGCCTCCGATTTCTCGTTACAAGGCTTCGGAAGTTGAACCATGATAAATTTGCGGTTGCCGTTATCTTCCTTGTTGAGATCGAGGACGGCATGAGCGGTGGTGGCGGAACCGGCGAAGAAATCGAGGATAATATCTCTATTATTGGTAGATAAAAAACTCAAAGTTTTTATTATTGATGAGGGTTTAGAGTATTCAAAAACTTTTTTGTCAAAAATTCGATCTAATTCTTTTCTTGAGTTGTCATTTGAATATTTATTTTCAATAAAATCTAAAGTCGTAGTTAATTTAGTCCTTTCTTGCTCTTCTATAAGATAACCATTTTCATTTTTTGATATTGTTGCATTTTTGTAAGTTTTTGTGTAGAGTCTCTCTCCATTTTTTGATTCTTTCAATACTATAAAACCTTTTTCTAAACCGAATTTATAAAGAGCTTTTGACCATCTCCAACAAAAATCACTTGATGGATTTCTTTTTCTTCTTTTTTTCATTTGTTCTCTTGTAACACCACCTGGTCTAAATATTTCATCTTCAAACTCAATTTCATAATCTAACGAAGGTGAATACTGGATTGAACCATAATCAAGTGTTTGACTTAATTTATATTGACCACGTGTTGCTACATACTCATCAGAATATTTATATCCCTCGTCAGAAAGTGTATATGAATTAAATTTACAGTTATCAGATTTTCTAAAACAAAGAATACTATCGTTATTTTTAGAAACTAAATCTGATGTTTTTCCTGCCTTCTTTGTAATACGAGGGAAATTTGCTACAAAATTTTCCTCACCAAACACCTCATTCATAATCATTCGCAGATTATGCACTTCATTATCATCAATACTGATAAAAATAACTCCATCATCCCTCAATAAGTTTTTCGCCAAAAACAGTCTCGGATACATCATATTCAGCCATTTGGAATGAAAGCGCCCATCAGCCTCGGTATTGGTTGAAAACTTTCGTCCCTCATCGTCCACCTGCCCGGTATAAGCCAGGTAGGTCTCCAGGGATTCTGAATACTTATCGGGATAGATAAATTCGTTGCCGGTATTGTAGGGCGGATCGATATAGATCATCTTGACCTTGCCGTAATAGGATTTCTGTAGCAGTTTGAGCACTTCCAGATTATCACCTTCGATAAAGAGATTATCCGTTGTGTCAAAGTCAACGCTCTCATCCCTGCATGGTTTCAGCGTTCCGATGCTGGGTTCCTGAATGACCTTGAAACAATCTCGTTTCCCCGGCCATGTCATGCCGAAACGTTCTTCTCCCTCATCTATCTCATCGCCGAGGGTCAAACGTAGCTTTTCAAAGTCGATTTTGCCTTCAGTGAGAACCTCCGGGAACAGCTCTTCCAGTTTCGCTTTCTGCTCTTCTGTGATGTTTTTGCTTTTTAGATCCAGCTTTTTAATGTCTGCCATATTCTTCTCCTACGTTACCTTCCATTGAATGGTAAACAGTTTCTCGATGGTCACATTCTGCTTGAGCTTTTTTTCTATCATATCTATCAGATCGTCTTTCTGTTTTTCAATCTCTCTTCCGGCAATGTCATACTCGCGCCACGCGGCATCCCGCTTCTTTTCCAGATCGCGTATCTTTTTCTGTGCAGCCAGTTTATCCGGGAGGTTGTGGGCTGTGCGGGCATTTCGCTTGTATTCCTTAATCTGATCATCAAACTCTTTGAGAATCAGTTTCAGCGACGTTCTTCTGTCTTCCGCCCATTTATCAAGCTTATCCATCTCCTCTTCGAAATAACCAGCATTTTGGGTTGCAATATCATCTATGATTTCTGCTTGTTTCTTTTTTTGAATATCATCCAGAATTTTATTATTCAATGAGCCATTAACCTGTTTTTCGCTTTTTACAGGTACGGATAAAAGACGCATACATTGTTCTTCGTCCAACTCCATACCGTTATCGCATACGCCGGATAGTACCACATAATCTTCCGTTTCAAATGAAGTGATGGTCAAATTCACAGCAGAAAGCCAGCCAGACTTTCCAATGAGCGATTCCAATATAGATATCTTGGTTGGTGTTCCTGAATAATTGAATACAAGTTCGATTTCCGGCAGTTCTTTTTCTTTACACCGATCAATAATGCGCTGGGCTAATGGATGACCAACTCTATAGATATTGGCATTTTCGATGTTTTTGCCGATCCGGTATGGGCCGGGGTGTATTGTTTCATTCGGGAAAGGATTTTTAATCAGGGTGAAGGAGTGTTCCCCTCCGTCAAAGCGGGCATACGAATCGAGATAAAATCGTGTGATCTGCCACAGCCAGTTTTCATATTTGTTCAAATACTCACGACTCTCCCGGAGGTTGACGCGTAACTTTTCATGCACTTCTTCATCGAAAGATTCCAGAAGCTTTTGACGTGTTGTCTTGAATCGGTCTTCGATCTGCCCGTCCAGTTCCTCTTGCAACTGATCAAATGCTACTTGTATCTCTTCAGGCGTTCGGCAATTCTGATATATTTGGGTAATGCGTTTTTCAAAATCAACTCCTGATTCAATGCTTCCGAGAATTTCGTCACTTGCTCCAAAAACTCCGCTGAAAAGTCTAAATTTTTCCGACAGAAGCTCATAGACGCGCTGATCCGCAGCGTTCTTTTTATTGAGGAAGTTGACAACCACGACGTCATATTTCTGGCCGTACCGATGACATCTGCCGATCCTCTGCTCGATACGCTGGGGGTTCCACGGAAGGTCATAATTGACAACCAGTGAACAGAACTGCAGGTTGAGTCCTTCCGCGGCTGCTTCAGTGGCTATCATAATGATTGCTTCATCTTTGAAATAATCGACGATTGCGGCTCTTTTGTCGGCTGTTTTTGATCCGGTTATCCGGTCAGTGCCTTGATTTTTATTCAGCCAGTTCTGGTAGATTTCACGTGATCCTGGATCAGCGTTGGTGCCGTTGAATAAGACGACCTTTCCCGCATACTCAGATTTTTCGAGAATTTCCTGCAAGTAGGTCTGTGTGCGACGCGATTCGGTAAATATGAGGGCCTTTTTATTTGCGCCCAACCGCTCTGCTTCTGCAAATCCATTTTTCAGGGCCGTCAGCAGAACCCCGCCTTTTGCATTACGCATGATGGAGCGTGCAAGCTTGTGAAATTCTCGCAGGTCACGAATTTCTTCCTCAATCTCTTTTATCTCTTCGGCGGTGTACTGCCTTTTTTCTGCATCAAGAGATTCCTCTCCATTTTCATTCTCATCCCGCCATTCATCATCTACTTCTTCATAGGTTTCGTAATCCTCGGAAATGGTTGTTTGTATTTCTTCCTGCTGATTGTTTCTTGTTAACTCATTTTCCAGTTTATAAGCCAGGCCCTCTAATGTTCCTGCAATGGCAAAGGTTGATGACGCCAGGAGTTTTCTGAGAATCAAGGTCATCAACGACCGCTGACTTGAAGGAAGGGCATAGAGATTATCACGTTGCAGATAGGATGAAACAAGATCGTAGAGCTGTTGTTCTTCCTGAGTGGGAAAAAATTCCTGTGTAACAGCCGTCCTGTTCGTGAATTTTATGTATTCCAGGACCTGTCTGCGCAGTGTCCTTTTGCACACAGGTTTAAGTCGTTCTTTGAGATCATAAAAAATATCGTCACCGGTAATCCGCGTAAATTGATTTTTATAGCTCTTGATATCTCCGAAGGTATAATCATCAATAATACTGACCAGTCCATACAGTTCCAAAAGGGAGTTCTGGAGCGGTGTTGCCGTCAAAAGAATTTTAGGCGCGTGAGCAACAGCCCTTTTGATGGCGTTGGCAATCTTGTTTGTCGGCTTGTAGACATTTCTCAAACGATGGGCTTCGTCAATCACTACCAAATCCCAGTCAATTTGAGAAATATAAGGCTCCTTCGCCCGCGCAAAATGGTATGAGCAAATTACAATTTCATCCTGAACAAGGGGGTTCAGGTTCCCCTTTTTTATTTCCTGATTAAAGGAGGGTGTCTCCAGTAAAAGTGAAGGGATAAAGAACTTGTCCAGCAATTCCTGATTCCACTGTTTACGCAGGTTAGACGGCACGATGATCAGTATCTTTCTCTTCCGCTCCGCCCACTTCTGAGAAATAACCATGCCTGCTTCAATGGTCTTTCCCAATCCCACCTCATCGGCCAGTATTGCCCCTTTGGAAAGAGGAGAGCTGAACGCGAATAAGGCCGCCTCCACCTGATGTGGATTGAGATCTACCTGAGCATCGAGAAGAGATGAGGCAAGCTTTTCAATACTATTAGATGAGCTACGCTTTGTCAGCTCATAGGCAAAATATTTGGCGTGGTATGGGGTTATGCTGCAACCGGTCATAATTTGAGATTTTACTATCATGTTGTTTTACCACGAAGCGCACGAAGAACACGAAGAATACTATTCGTTAACTTCGACCTTCGTGATCTTCGTGGTAAATTTTTTCTTGCAATTCAGACTGATTCAAAAAGCGCAATTTGTGGCCGTGTAGAGTATATGTTGGCGTTATTTGTCATTGATATTGCTTAACGTGGTCTGCGAATGAATGTCTGATGTAGTTTCCATATAGATACGAAAAGGCTTTTGATTCATCTATATCGTTGAGGAGGTTTCGCGCAAAATTCGAGAAACTGCTTTCATTGAAAGGGCGGTTGAATGTATTGGTGATTAGATTTTCTGCTGCCTGTTTGTCCATGATTATCCCGTGCCCCTCACCTTAACCCGGATAAACCGGAAGAGCTCAAAGCTGAAAGCTCAAAGGCTTTCGTTGGGTTTCGTGCCTCAACCCAAGCTACAACTGAGCTTCTCTTTTCAAGGAATTGTCCTTGAATGCTCCGGCAGTGATTTTGAAAAAATCAGGCGGCCATCCAGACGACTCCGGCATATCTGCTGTCTTCTGATCAACAGGTTGCAGCACTAATAATACTTCCATTTCCTGGTCCGATATATCCACCGGTGCCTGTAAGCGTAAAATGCCGTCTTTGTCAACATGGGATTTTATTTGAACGCTTTTCATTTTGTCATCTCCAAGAATACCGCAACAATTCTGCTTATTCATTGCAGTCCTTTTAAAATTCCGCAAAAGTGATTATTACATATTGAACAACAATCAACCGTTTATTTTGGAACTACTGTTATGTCGACGATATTCTGCCATTTCGAAGGAGTCTTCACGACTGAGAAATCTTAGATTCCCCTGCCACGCAAAAATCGGCACGTTCGCACAATTGAAGGACTTCCTGGAGGGCAGGGAGAAGCTGTTTTTCAATATTGTCAAAAATGCACGGTATTAGAATATCCCTTTATCATCGCTGATTTGCTACAATTGGACGCCCGGACACAGCGTGTTCACATGTGAACGAAATTGGGGATTGGGGGGATGTCCCCCTATTTTGCGGGGAGCTTCAATTATTTTTCTCTGTCCGTTTCTTTTTTCAAAAGTCTGTAAGTATTTTCATATATTATGCGTCGCGGGCCTACAGAGACAATATCTATAATCTGTTTTGAAGATATTTTATAGACAATCCTTAATCGACCTGTCCTGAAACTTTTTAAACCTGTCAGTTCACCCTTCAATGATTTTCCGGCATGGG
>JAUWOH010000253.1 GCA_030612225.1 Desulfobacteraceae bacterium | reverse complement strand
GGATCTTTCGCCTCTAAGTAGATAGCGGTCGGCCTCAAAACGATAGTAATCTCCGGTCAAGGTCCGCACGTGGACTAAACCCTCGGCGGTATTTTCCAACGCGACAAACAGGCCGTAATGGGTGACGCCGGTGATGACGGCGGCATATTCTTCGCCGACCTTATCTTTCATAAACTCGGCTACCTTAACGCCAACAGCCTCGCGGCTCGCCGCTTCGGTTCTTGCAGAAAGTGCTATGGTTAAAGGAGATGCTGCGGCAAACCTTAAGCTTATGGCACCTCTTAAGGTTCCTGTTGTTGAAATCCCAGATGAGCAATCTTTTTTGACTCATAAAACAGGTATGCTCCATCAGGAAATCTGGATCGATGCCATACTCGGAACCGGATTAAAATCAGATGTAAAGGGATATTTTAAGAAGATAATTGAATTTATAAACGCCCTTAGCAGGCCTGTTTTTTCGGTAGATATTCCGTCCGGCTTAAATTCTGATACAGGCCAGGTTTGTGGCTCGTGTATCCGTGCGCAAGCCACTGCTACATTTGCATTTGCCAAAACAGGCCATATACTCTTTCCGGGTGCTGAGTACACAGGACATCTTGAGATAATCGATATCGGAATCCCTGACCATATCGCAAAAAATATCAGACCAAAACAACATCTCCTGACACCAAAAATAATTCGTACCGCTTTTAGACCCAGAATTCCTGATGCTCACAAGGGCACTACCGGTCATGTTCTGGTTGTTTCAGGTTCTCCGGGTAAAACAGGAGCAGCTGCAATGACGGCCATGTCTGCCATGCGTGCAGGTGCCGGCCTTGTAACACTTGCCATACCGGAAAGCTTAAACCCTGTGATAGAAACACAAGCTCTTGAAACCATGACCTACCCCCTGCCTGAAACTAAAACCGGAATTATCGGCGAATCATCATTTAATAAGATTATGGATCTGCTTTCCGGAAAAAAATGCCTTGCAATAGGTCCAGGTCTTGGAAAAGCTGCTGAAACAAAAAAACTCGTTCATCGAATAATAAAGGAAAGCCCGGTAACTATTGTCATTGATGCGGACGGACTGAATAATATAGCGGACAGTACTGAAATATTAAAAAAAGCAAAGGCCCCTTTAATTTTAACGCCACATCCCGGAGAAATGGCCAGACTTATGGATTCAACCACCGGTTCAGTCCAGAAAGACCGCATAACCTGTGCACGGAAATTTGCAGAAAAATTTAATGTTCATATTATATTAAAAGGCGCAAAAACTATAATTGCCCACCCTGAAGGCAATATATTTATTAACCCCACCGGAAATCCAGGAATGGCGTCCGGCGGAATGGGGGATGTTCTTACCGGAATAATAGCAGGCCTTGTTGCCCAGGATTTTTCTCCTGAATCAGCCGCTCATACAGGTGTATACCTTCACGGTGCAGCTGCTGACAAGCTTGCAGAAAAAATCGGGCCTGTAGGTTATCTGGCAACTGAAGTAATGAACGAAATTCCCGCACAAATCAAATTGATTGCTGAATGAAAGTAACTCAGGTTCACAGTTCAATGGTTCACGGTTCAAGGTTAGAAAGCGACCAGCCAGCCTCGCAAGCGAGAGCATTGCGGGAAGGTAATCATTTAACATTTTGAGGTATGGAAACCGGCACCTGTCTGCCGTCGCACAGACAGGAGTGAATTGGCTCGAAAAGTTTACCGTAAATATGAGGAGCACAAGGCGACCAACCGTGAACTATGAACCTGACAACCTGAGTTACAAATGAAACTGACAACACATTCCCTTGGCGAAACACAGGCTTTAGGAAAAGATATCGGCGAAATGCTCAATGCGGGTGCTACTTTTGCTCTGACAGGTGACCTCGGCAGCGGAAAAACTTCGTTCGTCCAGGGACTTGCAAAGGGTCTTGACGTTTCTGAAAAATATTATGTAACCAGCCCGACCTTTACTTTGATAAATGAATATCCTGGCCGCTGTCGCTTGTTTCATGTCGATCTTTATCGTATAGAAAATCCTTATGATTTAGAGGAATTAGGTCTTTACGAAATACTTGACAGCAGTAATGTAACAGCAATTGAATGGGCGGATAGACTCCCGGATGATTTCACTTCTGATTATATAGATATGAAATTTAAGATATTAGGCGATGAATCGAGGATAATCAGCATTTCTGCCATAGGACCAGAAAGTACTAATTTGATAAATAAATTGAAACAGTTCAGCCACAAAGTTACGAAGACACTACGATGATAATATAATTCATATCTTTTCTTTGTGCCTTTGGGCCTTGGTGGCTGAACTGTTATAAAAATTGGAATATACAACGATATAATAAGAGGAACTCAAGTTTCGCACCCTTCAGTTTATCCAAAGCCATAGACGGCAAGGGCTAAAAATAAATTAAAGCGAAATATACTGCCGGTGATTTTAACAACGGCGCCAATCAATAAATATAAAATTGATGCTTGATACCTTATTCAATCCAATATGTTATATCTTGTTTGCGCCTGATCCTATTGTATAACCCATTGGGTGTTTGTTACAAAATATAAGCAAATGATTTCGCTTTAAAAATGTTATTTTTAACCCTTACCGTCTTTACAGTAACTGAAATCAGGGATGCGAAACTTGAGGAGGAATAAATGGGTTTAATTGTCCAGAAATTCGGTGGCACATCTGTCGCTGACATTGACTGCATTCGTAATGTAGCAAAACGGGTCGCAAACACCTATGATCAGAAAAATAATGTGGTCGTCATTCTCTCAGCCATGGCAGGCACCACCGACAACTTGATTGAAATGGCAAATAAAGTCACCCCTGCACCGAATAAACGTGAGCTTGATGTGCTTCTTGCTACCGGCGAGCAGACTACTGCAGCACTTTTATCGATTATGCTCCAGTCTATGAAATATCCTGCCCTGTCCATGCTTGGATACCAGGCTGAAGTTGTAACTGATCATACCTTTGGGAATGCCCGAATCCTCGAAATTGGTGCAAACCGGATTAAGGACATGATTAAAAAACGAAAGATTGTCGTAGTAGCCGGTTTCCAGGGATGTGACACTCAAGGTAATATAACAACACTCGGTCGTGGCGGTTCAGATACATCTGCTGTAGCCATTGCAGCAGCAATAAAAGCTGACATTTGCGAAATCTATACGGATGTCGATGGAATCTATACCGCTGATCCCAATATCTGCAAAAAGGCAAGGAAAATAAAAGAAATTTCCTATGATGAAATGCTTAATATGGCAAGCCTTGGCGCTAAAGTTCTTCAAATCCGATCTGTCGGTTTTGCAAAAAAATACAGAATCCCCTTGCATGTAAGATCATCATTTAACGAAGAGGAGGGAACCATGGTTGTTGATGAAGATTCCGGTATGGAACAACTTGTTGTATCGGCTGTTACACATAACAAAGATGAAGCCCGCATAACTTTAAAAAAAGTCCCGGATCAACCTGGAGTTGCAGCAAAAATTTTCACACCGATTTCTGAATCCGGCATTCTTGTCGATATGATTATCCAAAATACCCGGGCCGGCGGGCAGACAGATCTCACATTTACCGTTCCTAAAGCAGATTTTGTAAAAGCACTGGAAGTAGAAAAAAAGGTTGCTGGAGAAATTGGAGCCCAGGATGTTTTCGGAGATAAAAATATTGCAAAGGTTTCTGTAATCGGCGTAGGAATGAAAAACCATTCAGGAGTTGCATCCATTATGTTTCACACGCTGGCCAAAGAGAATATCAACATCATAATGATCAGCACATCTGAAATCAGGATTTCCTGCATTATCGAAGAAAAATACACTGAACTTGCAGTTCGTGTTCTTCACACCGCATTCGGATTGGATAAGGACTAAAAGGATAGAAAGAGGAAAGGCAGAAGGCACAAAGGGCTTGTCCTGCGTAACCGCAGGCGAAGAAGGAAGAAGGTAAAAATAAAAAATTTACGGCCATCGAAGATCCTGTTATACGTGGAAGGACGTAGCATTGATTTACCCATAGAAAGGGCTGTCGGATACACTAGGTTTAAAGTGATTAAAGGATATGGTTTCAGGCATTGAATAAACCGGCAAGCTGGTTTTAATTTTGAAAAGATTTAATACCGATCAACTGATATTTTCCCTTCTGCTGGGAGTAATTATTCTGGGAATCATTATTTACAGATCTATTTTCACATTTTGATTGATCCGCTAAAAAACCGTCGAAAAGAGATATTGTTTTCTATAGTAAACAGTAAGCCACAATATCTAGCCCACAAACCAAACCCTAAGTTGCAGGAAATGTCAACAATGATGATAAAGCACTTGACATATTAGAAAAATTTTCGTGTAATAACGTAATTATAATCAGCAGGAGCTTTGAAATGACAATGCATCGGATTGAAATAGACGACAAGGTCTGGAATCACTTAAAAAACTTTGCCGAACCGTTTATTGATACTCCAAACTCCGTTTTAAGCCGGCTCCTTTTCGGCCAACCCAAAAAGAAAAGTCCTAATGCCGGACAGAAGACCTGTATTACTATCAAGGGTGTACCAAATGCATTATCACAGATTTTTGAAGTTTTATTTGAAATGGAAATAAACGGGCTTTCAAGAATACAGGCAACCAACTGGGTTGCCAAGGCAAAAGGAACAACACCCAAAACTGTTAGAGAAAAATACTGCAACCAACTGAATAAAAAAGCATCTGAAATCGACCGGCTTTTCAACAAGCCTGGTTATGAAGAATTCAAACAATTATTAAAAGATAAATTTGTTGTTCAAAAAGATATCATAGAAATCTTTTTTGAATCATTGGCATCCGATGAAGGATTCGATAAAAAAGACCCTGACCTTAGCCTGGAAAGCCTGATTTAGTGCTCGATCAAAAATAAGTTTACATAGATTGCGCCGTTATTTCGGAGTCTTGCAAGCTCGCTTACCTGTTTGTTTTCAAGGAGAGCTCAAATGAAAAAAGCGCTGTTAATACTTATCATTACCGGAGCTTTGTTTTTTGCAGCCTTAAATTACCATTTTATATTAATGGATAAAAATGTTAAAATTTTAAAAAAGGTGGAATTAACTTTTAACAATACCTTTGTTGATGCCAGGGGAGCAAAAAAATTCAAGCTTTTTTTAAATCCTTC
>JAUWOH010000499.1 GCA_030612225.1 Desulfobacteraceae bacterium | reverse complement strand
TTTTGCTTTGAAGTTTCGTTGCTGCAAAAGGAAATCCCCGTATCTATTACCTTTGATAAAGCATATATCCTGGCTTTCTTTGTTTATGACCGGACGAAGCCCCCTTTTTTTTGCCAGTATTCGGACATCTGATTTTGTCATTTTTCCTAATGGAAAGTATGCTTTGGCAAGTTGTTTTTGTGTCATAAAAGCAAGAAAATAAGACTGGTCTTTTTTTCTATCAATACCACGAAGCAAATGGAATCTGCCATTGCTATCAGCTGATATCCTGGCATAATGACCGGTAGCAAGGCAAGACGCTCCAAGTTTGCGGGCGCAGGTAAGCAAAGTGCCGAATTTTATGGATGGATTACACACAAGGCATGGATTAGGGGTTTTACCGGCAAGGTAGGTGCGTGTAAAATAATCGACAATTTTTAGCTGGAAGTCGGTACTTATATCTATGATTTTTACTGTAATGCCAAGTTGGTTTGCAATATCGGCAATTTTAAGAGAATGTGAATCCTGATTTGCCGAAAAGCCTGCTGAATCTGAGTCTTTTATAGATCTGTTATTATTATGATGAGAAGCTTTAGTCTCAAATCCTGTAATAAAATGGATACCGATGACATGGTGCCCTTGCTGCTTTAAAAGGTATGCTGCTGCAAGAGAATCTATGCCGCCGCTTAAGGCAATGGCTGTTATCTGCTTCATTCAAAAAAAGTTTGGGATGTCTGGCGAATTTCCATTGCCCGTGTGGGGCAGGCAGGTACGCAAAGTTCACATATACTGCATTTTTTTTGTTCGAACTTAACAGACATTTCCGGCCGTTCAATAGAAAGAGCGCCTGTTGGACAAACAGCAGTACACGCACCGCAATGTGTGCATTTAATCTTGTCACGGCTGATTTCCTGGGATGCATTTTCTACATGTACACCCTTGTTCTTTAGATATTTTACTCCTTCCCTGAAATTTTTCTTAGAGCCTGACAGCTCAAGAACCATGATGCCTTCTTTTCTGGGCAGGATCGTTGCATTTAGAATATTGAAGATAAGGTCATGTTCCCGGGTAAGATTACAGACGATCGGTTCATGCGCCTCTGTTTTGCCGAAACGAAGAATAAGTATCTTTGAATACAAGATAAACCTCCAGAAAACCCTTTATTTTTTATTATTAAAATATTATCATAAAGACAAATAAAAATGCTGTCAACATTAACATGGAACCTGGCCAGGGTAAACGCATTTTGTAACCGTTCACTGGTTCAGGGTGCATTCAATTTTTATAACCAAGTACTTTATGCATAGTCAGAGATAATTGGCTTTGCCTGAGTAAATCTCAAGGAGTGACTAAAGTGAGCTAAAGTGCCTAAAATGCCTAAAGTTGTTGTGTCGCTCTGCTCCATCTTTTTTAAGAAAATAAAATAGACAGAATTCCTTAACTTTAGTCACTTTAGCTCACTTTAGACACTTTAGTCACTTTTAATCTGGTGTATCTGAAAAGTTAAAACATGTACGCCAAGTCACTAACCGTGAACTGTGAACCGTAAAACTGACAACCTGAGCGGTTGCTAATGAGGATGGTTGCAATATGAATCGTTTTGCTTATCGCACATCAGGACTTGCCATAAAAACGTTGGCCGGCCTTTCAAAGGCAAAAATTAATACGCATGGGACGGATAATATTCCTGATGGCTCTATAATTTTTGTTATAAATCATTTTACAAGAATTGAAACGCTCCTTATGCCGTACCATATCTTTAAACTAACAAAGGCTC
>JAUWOH010000094.1 GCA_030612225.1 Desulfobacteraceae bacterium | reverse complement strand
GCGGCCGGCATTGCAGCCACTTTCAATGCCCCCATTGCCGGTTCCATTTTTGCCATTGAAATCATTCTGGGTGAATTTGAAATTGCCAGTTTTAGCCCCATCGTTATCTCTGCTGTTTCGGCCACGGCTATTTCACGCCATTTCCTCGGCGATATCCCTGCATTTATTCTCCCTGCCTATATCCTTCACAGCCCCTTGGAATTTCCCCTGTATGCTATTTTGGGTGTCTTGTGCGCCCTGGTTGCCGTTGCTTTTACTTTATTTCTCTACCGTGCAGAAGATGCATGGGATGCGATTAAGTTTCCCGAATATCTCAAGGCTGTCTTGGGAGGATTGATGATGGGAACGATGGGTCTTGTGTTTCCTCAGGTTTTAGGTGTAGGTTACGGCGCTATTGATCTGGCACTTATGGTAAAGCTGTCCTGGTGGTTCATGGCTCTTCTGGCTCTCTTTAAAATTCTGGCCACATCCATTACGATCGGGTCTGGAGGTTCCGGCGGCATTTTTGCGCCCTCACTTTTTATGGGTGCTATGGCGGGAGGCGCTTTTGGAGTGGTTGCTCATCATTTCTTTCCTTCAGTGGCGGTCTCTCCCGGAGCTTATGCTGTTGTCGGCATGGGAGCGGTCGTGGCTGCCACCACGCATGGCCCTTTACAAGCGATATTGATTATTTTTGAGATGACCGGTGACTACAAAATAATTCTTCCACTGATGATTACATGCATTATCAGCACCCTGGTTGCAAGACGGCTGTGCGGTGAATCTATTTATACCTTTAAATTGATAAGGAGGGGGATAAACATCAAGGCCGGCAAAGAGGTCAATGTATTAAATTCAATGTATGTAAAAGATGTGATGTATCATAATGTAGAAACCGTACCTGAGAGTATGCACCTGAAAGACTTCGCCGAAAAACTGCCGGAAAGCAGGTCTAACAATTTTATTGTTGTTAATGATGAAGAGGAAATTACCGGGGTGCTTACATATCTGGATTATTATGAAGCCTTATTTCGTGAAAAGTTAGATGATCAGATGGTGGTAGGAGATATCGCAGCCCGGAATGTGGTTACTGTATCAAGGGAAGCTAATCTCAGCACGGCTCTTGAAAAAATTACTACGAAAGATTTCTCTATCCTGCCCGTTGTGTCCCAGGATAATCCATTAAAACTGCTTGGTATTCTGACGCGGCGAGATATTCTGACAGCATATGATGAGGCGGTGACAAAAAAGACCATTAAAGGTAAACCAAGAGTACTGCTTGTTGATGACGAAGAAGAGTTTCTTGAAGTGATGAGAGAGAGGATAAGTGACCGCGGGATGGAGGTTTCTACATCCATGTCTGCCATGGAAGCACTGGAGAAGATTGATCAGGAAGCTTTTGATGCCATTATCATGGACTTTCAGATGCCGGGAATGGACGGCATTGATGCCTTGAAAGCCATTAAGGCGAAAAAACCCGAACTGCAGGTGATTTTGCTTACAGGGCAGGCAAGTGTCTCAAAAAGTGTAGAGGCCATGAAAGAAGGGGCGTTGGATTACATGGAAAAACCTGCTGACCTTGAAAAAATCACCGATAGAATAAAAGAAGCTCGGGCCAATAAAATGATCGTTGTTGACAGGCAAAACAAAGAAAAAATGGAAGAGATACTAAATGAATTCGGTTTTTAGGAACTTTCTGGCGGGAAGATGATAATTGTTCATCTTGTTGATCTCTTATTTCAAAACCTTTTTCATCCGCCTTTCCAGACCGGCCCTGGTAGCCTCGCGGCTTTCCTTGGTAGTTGAATTTAAATTTACTTTATAGTATCATTGGTTTTCCTGACGAATTATTGGAAACTGCACGGAGCCTAATACAACAAAATGCTACGTGACCGGTTGAAACAAACGACAATTATTTAATAAAACGGAGGATATTATGACACGATGCAAAAAATGCGGAAAAACCGGTCTTTTCCATAGAATTGAAAAAGATACCGGATTATGTCTTTCCTGCAATGAGGATTTTGCCAGAGAAGGTAAGGATCTGACTGAAAAAATTGTACGGGCTAAAAAAAATGCTGCTGAAGCAAAAGAACCTGCTTCGATCCGGGAGAAGTGTAAAGAGGTCGGGCGTTACGGAAGCTATTTAATTGAATTACACAGTCGCTACAATCTTGAACCCAGTCAGGAACTTCTGGATTTAATCGAAACCTACACAGATAAAAGGTGAGTTTTATGAAAATTTCATCAAAAAGGAGGATACATGACTGATAAACATGATAAAATAGAAGATTTAATCATTCCACTGAGTGATTATCCCCATATGCCATACTGGGGAACACTTCGGGAGGCAATCGCCCAGCTCAATGTCGCATATGAAACAGGCCACCATACAGTCCTGGTCTTTGATGAAGGATACAAGCTTGTAGGGATGCTTTCGCGAAGAAATATTTTAAAAGGTCTGGTTCCTGAATCCGCAAGCCAATATTCAGAAGGCATTCCAATATTCTGGGATGCCTTACTTGCGTCGGGAACTGAAAAGCAACTTGCCCTTCCGATTAAAGATTTTATGTCTAAAGTTAAATCAAGTATGGATCTTGAAGATAGTCTTCTTAAGGCAGCGTATATTCTCCTTGAGGAAAACACAGTTGTAATTCCTGTCATGGAAGCGGAAAAAGTTATCGGTGTGGTGCGGATGGACGATATATTCCATGAAATTACCAATGTCGTTTTAAAGCTGTAAGAAGTCTCATCCTGCAAATGAATAGTTAATGTAATTGTCTTAATATAAAGATATTGAAGCAAAATGAATGTTCCTTCTACTTCTTGGGACCTTTGTATAAGAATATTTATTAGCTTTTTGTGAGTAATCATGATTATTACAGCAAGGAGATAAATGGTGAAATTTTTAAGCATTTTCGATTTTTTTAGTAAAAATCGGCGTGACAAGGTCCTTAACGATGAAGATGAAAAAGAGCTTTTTGTCGGACGTTACAGGGCCTTTCGCGAAATCCTTAAAAACAACCACCAGGTGCTGATGACCATGGGGGATATGCAGGAAAAGGCCGCTGGAGCCTACCTGTTTGATAAAGCTTATATCAGGTCTTCAAGCAGCACTTTGCTTTCAGGGATTGAGCAAATTATAGGCCAGTTGAATCTGCTTTCCGATAACCGGTATACGGGCCTGATGGTTTCATTTCAAAAATGTATGGCCGGAATTCAACATCTGTTAGAATCCAGGATCAGCATTCCTCAGACAGGATATACTAAAGATTTAAAAAAAATAACTAAAGGAGATATTGCATCGGCCGGAGGAAAAATTGCAAATCTGGGAGAACTTGCCTCCGCACTGGATCTGCCGATTCCCCCTGGTTTTGCTATAACAACGTGGGCCTACAAGTCATTTATAGCATTTAATAAGATCCAGGATTTTTTAGTAGATGAGCTAAAGAGGCTTGATATTCGTAATTACGACGCTTTACGGGCAACAACCGATAAAATTCAAAAAAAAATTCTAAACTCTACCATTCCGCCTGAGCTGAAAAATGAAATATTGGACGCATACCGGGCTCTTTGCCATGTAACGGGTCAGGATCAACTCAAAGTAGCCGTGCGAAGCAGCGCCATTCATGAAGATATAAGAGCAAGTTTTGCAGGGCAATATACAAGCGCTTTGAATGTGACGGCGGACAAGATTTTGGATGAGTACAAATCCGTTATTACAAGCCAGTTTTCACCACGGGCAATTTTCTATTTTAAAGATAAAAAATTTAATATTGATAACATGGCGATGGCTGTCGGAGTCCTCGCCATGGTGGATGCTGATGTCAGCGGTGTCATGTATTCACGTGATCCTGCGAAGCCGGACGAACGCTGTTCCCTTATTAGCGCAGTTTGGGGCCTGGGAGAATATGCTGTCGGCGGTGTGGTCTCGGCGGATTACTGCTCTGTTTTAACAGAAAATGGCGAAAAAAATATTAATCTGGAATGTGGCGATCAGAAAGTAATGATGGTTACAAATCCGGAAGGTGGAACAGATGAGGTCGAAGTTCCCCGGGATAAGCTTGGAACACCATGCCTGGATAACGACCAGATAAAAGACCTTGTTGCCATAGCAGAAAAAATAGAAGATCACTTCGGGTATCCCCAGGATATTGAATGGTCTATTGATAAAAAAAAGCGGATATACCTTTTGCAGAGTCGGCCTTTGCGCATTGCCTCGCCTTCAATCGGGTCTGGAATGAAAAGACCGTCTGTTGTCAAAGGACAAACAATTCTTATTAATAAAGGAAAAGTAGTCTGTCGTGGCGTTGGTGCAGGAAATGTCCATATTGTCCGGAGAGAAGAAGATATGGCAAATTTTCCTGATGGTGGGGTACTTGTGATCAGACACAGTCATCCTGAATTTGCGGTTTTGCTTAAAAAGGCAACTGCTGTTATTTCCGATGTAGGTACACCTTTGGGCCACCTGGCTACAGTGGCACGAGAAAATAATGTACCTGCGATTTTTAATACTGAAAATGCAACAAAAATTCTCGAGAATGGCATGAAAGTCACAGTTGATGCCGTATACGCTAATGTTTACAAAGGAAGTGTAGATGAACTTTTAAGCCAGGAATTAAAAGAGGACGATTTTTCTTCATCTCCGGTTGTTAAGCAACTTAGAGAAATATTAAAAGTAATTACACCGTTGAATCTGACCGATCCGCGCAGTCCATCATTTACTCCCACGGGATGCAAGACTCTGCATGACATCACACGTTTTTCCCATGAAATGGCAATGCAGGAGATGTTTGATCTAACTAAAGACAGCAATTTTTCCGAGCGATCGGCCAGACGACTGGTTGCTGAATTTCCGCTACAATGGTGGGTCATCGATTTGGAAGACGGAATTGAAGAGGGCAGTAGAGGGAAAACCGTTAACATAGACCAGATCGTCTCTATCCCAATGCGTGCCTTATGGGAAGGAATGATAGCTGTTCCATGGAAGGGTCCGCCGCCTGTTGATACCAAAGGATTTCTTTCGGTAATGTTTAAAGCTTCGATGGATCCAAGCATTGACCCTGCAGTATCAAAACGCTTTGCCGATAGAAATTATATTATTGTTGCCAAAAATTTTTGCAATATAAGCGCACGACTCGGATTCCATTTTTCTACTACCGAAACATTCATTGATAAGGAGGAGAACCAGAATTATATTAGTTTCGTATTTACCGGTGGCGGTGCTGATGATGAAAGAAAAAGCCGGCGACTTAAATTACTGTCAAGGCTTCTTGAACGATTTGATTTTCGTGTTACAGTAAGAAACCATACTATTTTTGCCCGAATAGAGGGGTATAAGTCTGAATTCATGGAAGAGCGCCTTAAAGCGCTTGGTCATATTATTATCCATACACGTCAGATGGATATGGTTATGTACAATGACAAGATGGTTGACTGGTATTATAAAGAAATAGAGAAAGATATTTTATCTTTTTTAAGTTAAGAAAATTAAAGCCTGGTTAACTTATAAAAATATTTTTATTTTTGCCCGGTTTTAAAAATAAGGTGTAATTTTGAAGAAACTGCAGGAGGATGTCAAATCCAAACATACTGTTAGGTTGGTTATTATTATCATCCTTGCCTTACTGGCTGGTGCGATTATTCTGGGTTATTATTCCGTTAAGGATATGAAGCGAATGATCGGTAAGGATTTTAATGATCAACAGCTCGCTCTGGCCAAACATGCCTCTGTTATCGTTGAACAATATTTTAAGATTCTTAAAAACGAACTTCTCATATCAGGTCTATCTCCTTCCATTCAGTATATTGAGCACGTTTCCTGGCGTAATAGAATGGAGATATCATTATCGAGTGTTCGTGAATACGGTGTCTTCAGGATTTTGCTTATTGATGCTGATAAGATGCAGACTTACTCTATTGACTACAACCGGGCGTTGTTTCAAGAAAACGGTTTAGATACTGATTCCGAGTATTTTAAATGGTGCAAAAACCCAATAAATAAAAACAAAGTATTTATCAGCAGCGTACGGGAAGGCATTGTTGAAAACTCGGAGCCCGGACTTATTATGGAAATGGTAACGCCTGTTTACCAGATTTCTCCTGACGAAGCCCATCCCACACCGACTAATAAATTCACAGGTGCACTTGTTTTTTCCTTAGACGTTGAATTGTTGGCAAAAAAGGTTATAAGCCCAATCAGATCGGGCAAGAGCGGTTATGCATGGGCCATTGATCAGCAAGGAAAGTTTCTATATCATATGGAGAAGAAGTTTATCGGGCAGAATGCCTTTGAGGCCAGAAAGCTCGAAGATCCGCATATTTCCTTTACAAAGATCAATCTTATCCAAAAGGAGAAGATGTTGCAGGGAAAAGAAGGAACTTCCTGGTATATATCAGGCTGGCACCGGGGGGAAACCGGCCGGATAGAAAAACTAATCGCTTTTGCTCCTGTTTATATCGGTGGAGCTAACAACACGCAAATATGGTCGGTGGCGGTCGTAGCGCCTATGAGTGAAGTGCAGGAAACGATCCATATTGTTTATTTCAGGCAGGCAATGATCCAGCTCGTTTTTACTCTGGCTGTTATAGTCATCTTGTTTTTTCTCAGAGCAAATGAAAATACCTGGATTAAAACGCTTGAACAAAAGGTAAAAGAAAAAACCGAAGATCTCAAAAACTATGCCGAGCGCCTGAAAAATTCAGAGAAAAGATACCGAAGCCTTATTGAATTGGCTGACGACCTGATATATGCACTGGATAAGGATTGTAACATTCTTAGCATGAATCAGAGTTGGACACGGCTTACAGGGCAAAAGGTTGACAATATCATTGGGAAAAATCTTTTAGATATTATTGAATTCAGCAACCCGGATCATATTTGTGGGATTGTCGAAAAAGTATTAATGAAAGATCAGGCAATCGCTGAAGAAGAAGCTGCCAAAATAGGTGATCGTAAATACTGGCTTAACACAAAATACAATCGTGCAACAGGGATTGGAATTTTCGAAGATTTTGATAAGCCTTTTGTTCTAGTGATTGCACGAGATTTATCAGAACATAAACAGATCGAATCGCAGCTCTTTAATACACAGAAATTAGCTTCTCTGGGAGAACTGTCAGCCGGTGTTGCTCATGAAATCAACAATCCTATTGCCATTATTCTTGGTTTTACCGAAATGTTGCTGGAAAAAACCACGGAAGAAACGAAGCAGTATAATATGCTTAAAGCGATTGAACGCCAGGGGGAAAATTGCAAACGAATCGTTGAAAATCTGCTGGCCTTTTCCAGAGTTCAAAAAAAGGAAACCACCCATACAGATGTAGCAGCCAACCTGCATAAGGTCATCGATGTGGTGGAAAATGTGCTTCTTACAGAAAAGATTGACTTTAATGTAAAAATTCCTGATAACCTTCCAAAAGTTTATGGAGATAGCTCGGAATTGGAGCAGGTTTATCTCAATATTATCAATAATGCTGTAGCAGCAATGGAAGACGGGGGTTTACTGTCTATTTCCGTAGATAAAGATAAGGAAATGATGCGGATAAGGTTTCAAGATACCGGCAGTGGAATTCCGCCTGAATATCTGGATAGAATTTTTGAACCGTTTTTTACGACAAAAGAGGTTGGAAAAGGGACCGGCCTTGGCCTTTCCGTAAGCTATGGTATTGTAAAGAAGATTGGAGGAGAAATTCACGTAGATAGTCACGTTGCGTCGGAGGAGGATGCTGAATCAGGCACAATATTTACCATACTTCTTCCCATTGTGAATGAGACAACAGTGGCGTAAAGTCGCTAACAAAAGAGGCAATTTCAAAAAAATAGTCTAAAAATTTAATCGGAGGATAAGATTATGCCTGAAAGGATAATCATCATTGATGATGAAATCGACATGTTAATGTTACTAAAAATGATTCTTGAAGATAATACTAAATATGTGGTTGAAACAACCAACAATCCGTCTGAAGGGCTGAAATTGTTAATTGAAAAAGAGTTCGATCTTGTAATTACTGATTTGAAGATGCCTGGTCTTGACGGTATGGAGCTTTATTCAGAGGTAAATAAAATTCGCCCTGATGTTCCTGTTATCATAATTACAGCTTACGGCTCTCAAGATGTTGCCGACGAAGCAATTCAAAAAGGTGTAACAGATTTTATTACCAAACCATTTAAAAAGCAGAGAATTTTGTTTAGTATCAAAAAAGCGCTTGAGATAACAAAGCTAAAAAGGGAAAATCTGGAACTTAAAAAGAAATTGTAACATTTTAGCATTTTGAAAAGCCGTATTCAGAAGTAGAAGTTTTAGGACATATCGAATTCACGCACTTGTCCGCCTTTGGAGTGTAAGTAAGCGTAAAGAAAGAACAGGTGCAATCCTTTTAAAAAAGGCTTACTAAACTGTCATATTATTTGTAAAAGCTAAATACATTTTCTTCTGCAAAGAATCCTACCCGATATTCGGCATGAGAGTCCATTTGGTTATCCACGATTGAGAATTGGTATCTTTATCCTTGCACCCATATCCTCCTTATTGAATTCTCCGATTTCCCGATTCTACCATGAAGGCCGGTTGCCTTTTTTTAGGAGCAGTGGTTTTTAGGAAGAAAGCCTTGTTTACATGCAAAGCTGTTCATGCTACATCATTCTTCAGAGACCTTTGCAAAAGGGATTGTTTTTCAAAGGTCTATATTTGTAGCTTTGACGAGACCTGCCCTTGGCAGGCAGCGGTTTAAGTAAAAAGCGAAACGGGAGGTTTATAATGAAAACAAAAATTGTGAAAGATCTGATGGTTCCCCTTTCTGATTATGCCACGGTTTCAGAAGATGCCACTTTGTATGATGCCATCATTGCTCTGGAAGAAGCACAGAATAAATTTGATAAATCCCGATACCGGCACAGGGCAATTTTAATATATGATAAAAACGAGCACATCACAGGCAAAGTAAGTCAAAATGATATACTTAGAGCTCTGGAACCAAAATATGATGAGATTGGAAGTCGAAGAGGTATAGCCCATTACGGTTTTAGTAAAAAATTATTAAAGACCCTGCGGGAACAGTTCAGCCTTTTTGACAAACCTATGGAAGAAATTTGTAAAAAAACGGCTGTGTTGAAGGTGAAAAACATCATGTATACTCCTACGGAAGGAGAGTATGTTAATGCGAATGATTCACTGGATATCGCTATTCACCGCCTGGTTATGGGGCATCATCAGGCCCTTCTGGTTACAAAGGATGACGATATTAAAAATATCGTAGGAATTTTAAGAAAAACAGATGTCTTCATGGAAGTTTGCGAAGCTATTAAGGCCTGCAATCTGTGAGAAAAGTAAAGAATTCTCGCCCGAAGGACGTAGTATTGATTTACCCTCTGGAGGAACTGTCGGATACACCAGGTTTAAAGTGCCTAAAGTGTCTAAAGTGAGCTAAAGTGCCTAAAGTTGTGGTGTCGCTTCGCTCCAGGCTTTGCCTCTTGTCGCGGCGTAACCAAAGATAAAGCCTGATTGGCTTCAGACTACGCTTTTCAAGCTACGCCCCGACAAGACGCCCCGGCAAGCCATCTTTTATTGTAAAAATAAAACAGACAGTATTCCTTAACTTTAGTCACTTTAGTTCACTTTAGGCACTCTTATTTATCAGGGCAAAGCTAATTATCTTTGACAACGTACAAAATACTGGAAATTGAAATGTGGGATCGAATAAGCCTGCGCAACCGTATTTTTTTAATTTTAGCTACTTTGGTTATTATTACCATGATCGGTGGTGTTGTCATGGTATGGTATACCTATCGGATGGAAAGGCTGTTGACGTCTATTACAAAAAAGGACCTGACAGCTTTCCAGAC
>JAUWOH010000502.1 GCA_030612225.1 Desulfobacteraceae bacterium | reverse complement strand
CGCTTCCTCAAGCCTGAGTCTTTCCTGGGTACGTTTTTGGATGATGCCTTCACCTCTCCTTACTACAAAAAGGAGAACAAGGAACAGTACGGACATTACGATTGTGCTGGTAATAATAACATCAATCTGAAACTTGAAAATCATTTTATATTCATCCGACATATCCTGAACGATTTCAATAACACCAAGCACAGGACCGGATAGCGTAGAAAGTGGAAATTCTGCACGCAAGGGGGCAAATGTAATTATGCGGCTTTCTTTTGGAAATCCGAGCAAAATTTCTATAATATTACCCACTTGAACCTGTTTTGAAACTGTTTCTCCCATAAGCGCTTTTTTATAAGCAGCACCTCCACAATCCTTTTTACCTATTAAGAATTTGTCAAAACTGTAGGAAACGGTTTCCTTCATGTCGTATATGTTTACCATTTCAACTTTGAAACTGTGTAACGTGCTCCTTACAACTTTGTCCAGGTGTTCAAATTGCTCTTTTTCACTTAGTTGAATTCCACCGTATTTAAGGACAACCGGTACCATAAATTGCAGAAATATCTGATGGTTGAGATTTTCAATAAGAAGCAGGGCATACTCTTCGCTTTTCTCACGCTGCATCTCCCTTGCCCAGGGGGTATTGAGTATAGATAGAATGAGGGTCCCTGAAAAAATTACGATTAAGCTTGTAAAAGTGAAGTACTTGACAAGTCGGAATGGTTTAACTTTTTCTTCAGAGGATTGGAGGGTCATGGCCATAGGAAATAAGGTAACAGTTTACAGTTGTCGGTTCACGGTTCACAGTTTTCCCAATGAACTATGGAAAGACTGAAGCATTATGGGTATTGATCTCAATTCTTGAATTAATTTTTTTAGATCTGAATCTTCAAAAGAGGATTCCATAAATCTGTTATGTTTTTTTTCTTTTTTAACCGTGAACTGTATAACCGATAACCGTAAACGGTTACAAAACAAGATTACGGGAAATTTTAATAATGATGTCTTATTGTGTACGTTTTTCCTTTTCGTATCCCTTTTCAAAATCTTTACTGGCATCCTCTAATTTTTCTTCTAACTTCTCAACTTGGTTTTCAGCCTTTCCGATCGCTCTTCCCATCTGGCGGCAACCGTAAAAGCAGAAGAATGCTAATAAAAGAATTATCATTATGTTAAAAAGCTTTTTATGCATATTCAATTCTCCTGTTTTATTGTCTAATGAAATCCTTAATACGGCCGGAAAAATATAATAAAAAGCAACCTGGGTGTCAAGTTTCAAAGCAAAAGTCAAAAAGATTAGCGATAGTTCCGGTAATCTACCTGGTATTTTTCCGTTTTATAGGAAAACTTTCTAACCGTTGTTCGGAGTATTTTTGCCGCAAGCGTGATATTGCCGCGTGTATTTTTGAGTGCATCTATTATCATCTCCCTTTCAAGATTTCCTACGGCATCTTCTATGGATACGGCAGGCAATGTATCAGATTCCGTGCCGGTCTGCAGGGTAGGGGGAAGGTGGTAACTGTGGATTACCCCCTCTTCACATAAAAGTACGGCTCGTTCAATGCAGTTTTCAAGCTCCCTGACATTCCCGGGCCAATGGTATTCCATAAGCATGTCTATGGCAGGCGTTGAAAACCTTCTGATGTCCTTGTTGTTTTCTTTTGCATATTTTTCAAGAAAATAATCGGCAAGAAGCAGAATATCAGTCTTGCGTTCTCTT
>JAUWOH010000367.1 GCA_030612225.1 Desulfobacteraceae bacterium | reverse complement strand
TGTGGCAAGAATTGTCTTTTCACCACAAATCTCATCAAGCTTTTTAAAAAGATCTGTTTTTACTTTTTTGTCCTCAAAAACAGCCTCGATAACGAGATCTGCATCTGCAACTTCCTGAAAGTCGGTTGTTCCTTTTATCCGGGAGAGTGTTTCTTCAACCTGCTGAGGCTTGAAAATCTTTCGCTCCACACCTTCTTCGAGCAGGCCTTTTATAATTCCGAGCCCGCGTTGAACAAACTCGTCTTTCATATCTACCATTACAACATTTATGCCTTCCTGAGCAATTTTCTGGGCTATACCGCTTCCCATATTGCCCGCACCTATTACACCGATTTTGTTTATCTGAGACATGTGGCCTCCCGTTATGATTGAAAATTGATTATTGTTGATTGAGGATAGGACACGGATTTGCACAGATTCACACAGATTTTAATAATATCGGCACTTCTTTTGCAATAATAGCAAAATTACTATATCTGTGTAATCTGTGTTAATCCGTGTCCTATTGTAAAAAGAAAAAAATACTATTATTTATTTATCCAATCAGGACTGCGCTTCTCTTCAAAGCTCTTTATACCCTCAAGAGTATCTTCAGTTTTCATAAGAGTATTAAGGAAAAGATCACTTACCTGCACCAGGGATGTTTTAAAATCAAATCCAAGATTTTGTCTTACTGCACGTTTGTTCAGCCGGATAATAAGCGGACTGTTGGTTTTTAATTCGCCAATCAACTTGTCAAGGGCTTCAGTGAATTTGTCGTCATCGACTACCTGAGAAACAAAACCAATGGAACAGGCTTCATCAGCAGAATAAATCCTTCCTGTGGTACAGACCTCAATAGCCTTTGCAGGACCCACAAGCTTGGGCAACCGTATTGCAGCATAAGGAGGAAGAAAGCCAAGCTTCACTTCCGGTTGGCCGAATTTAGCGCTTTTTCCGGCAAGAACGATATCACAAGCAATTGCATACTCCATTCCGCCGCCAAGGCAGACACCATGAACCGCTGCAATAATCGGCACTTCAATAGCATTGATAAGTTCAAAAGAGCGGTTAAATGTTGCAATCATGTCATGCACCATATCCGGTTTATGATCACCAACTTCCACACCTGCACACCAGCTTCTTCCCTCGCCAAGAAAAACAACACACTTAAGATCATTGTCATCGGCAAGCTCTTTTAGCATGGCGTTGAACTCATTCATCATCTCAATATTAAATACATTGTGCTTCGGCCTGGCAAAGGTAATTCGCGCAACACCATCAGCGATTTCGATCTTTAAATTTTTAGATTCAGACATAATCGATTTCCTTTAAAAAATGTTAATTCAATTTTTAAAACCAGGTCCTTTGTGCGTGGACGGAGATAATTAGCTTTGCCTGAGCAAATCTCAAAGAGTGCCTAAAGTGAACTAAAGTGTCTAAAGTGACTAAAGTTAAGGAATTCTTTCCATTTTATTTTTATAAAAAAGATGGCTTGCCAGGGCGTAGCCAAAGGCGAAGACTGGAGCAGAGCGACCCCACAACTTTAGGCACTTTAGCTCACTTTAGACACTTTAGTCACTTAAAACCTGGTGTATCCGACAGCCTCTTAGAGGGGTAAATCAATACCACTTCCTTCGTGCGTATATTCTCTACTATTTACACCTTTTGAAAAACATAATTCAATTGCTCGTTTGATGTCTTATTAACTACCGTTTTCATTTCCATGCCGACTTCGATTTCATTTTCAGGCACGTCCTTGGCGATTCTTCCGAATATTTTATACTTTCCGTAATCAAGCAGCGCAATGCAGTAAGGAACATCATCTTGAAATCCGACAGGTGCGAACTTCAGCTCACTGTAAGTTAATAGTTTTCCTTTTCCTGAAACTTCAAACCATTCCACGTTACTTGCAAGGCACTGATAGCAATCCGCTCTGGGCGGAAAGAAAACAAGACCGCAGTCCTTGCAACGGGTACCCATAACCTTGCCACCCTCCAGAAAATCGATAAAATCATTTGTTTTCGTGATGGAGGTAAAACTTACCGTACCGAATTTTTTAAACCGATCGTCCACCTCTTTTTTCTTGCCCATTTTTTACCTCCCCAATATTGAAACATTTCCGTAAAGACCAACACCGCCAATATTATGAACCAGTCCTATTTCCGGGTTTTTAACCTGAATATCTCCGGCTTCGTCTCTGAGCTGAAGAACAATGGTTCTGATCTGTGATCCGCCTGTAGCACCGATTGGATGTCCCTTGGATAAAAGCCCGCCATCGACATTAACCGGTATGCTCCCTTCCTTGTATGTTTCTTTGCTTTTAATCAGATCTTTTCCTTCTCCTGGCTTTGCAAACCCAAGGTTTTCATAGGCCATCATTTCTGCAATGGTAAAGCAGTCGTGCACCTCTGCAACATCAATATCTTTAGGCGAAATACCTGCCATTTTGTAAGCCTGATCTGCTGCCTGTTGGGCTGCGGTCAGACCTGTGAAAAGATCCCTGCCCGGCAGGTTAACGCTGGTTGTTGCCGCACCCAAACCTAGTATCCAGACCGGCTTTTTACAAAGGTCTTTGGCCTTTTCCTCGCTTGCTACAATGACGCATGAACTTCCGTCTGCATTTGCACAGCAGTCCCCTACTCGAAGAGGACTTGCAACGGGGCCTGCCAGCCGGCTTTCAGGATCTGTAAACATTTCAAAAGTCACCGGTTTACGGTAAACCGCCTTTTCATTAAGCTGGCCATAAGTTGCGGCTTTTACCCTGATAAGAGCAAGATCATCTAGTGTAGTTCCGTATTTTTCCATGTGTGCTCTTGCATACATGGCATAATATGCGGGCATCATGGTACCAAAAGGGCTTTCCCACTGGATGTCAGCGCCACGCCCCATCCGTTCCTGGGATTCAGACGAAGAAATTTCCGACATTTTCTGAAACCCGATAACCGCTATCACATCATGAAGGCCGGACTTGATAAGTGAATAGGCCAGCCTTAAACCCATACTGCTGGATGAACACAAGCTTTCCACATAAAAAGTGGGATGGGGGTTAAGTCCCAAGTATTCAGCAAAGACACCGGCAGGTGAGCGCTGTTTATCATACTCAGGGGCACTACAGATTATGGATGCATCAATGTTTTCCGTGGTTATCTGTGCATCCTGCATTGATTCTTTAAATCCATCAAAGGCCAGTTCTCTTATCGAACCCGGATAACTCCGGACAAAGCTGCTTTGACCCACACCTATTATTGCTACTTTTCCCATAAATTACCTCTCTTTATTAGCTCAAAGTTCATAGCTGATTGTTGATAGCAAAAACAAGGAACCCTTCTTGCTTTGAGCTGATTAAATATACCCGTCACACCCATTCGGAACAAAAAGGTCGCTCGATCTCCGTCCTGTAAGCGTTCACAGGTGCTGCAGATGTGCGTTATCAGGGCGACCAGCTATAGTCTACTATGCTGGTTGCCCTGATCGCGTGCAGATGCGGTGCCTGTGAACGCTTACGATTAAATATATTGTCCTCCGTCAACCTTAATAACCTCACCGGTTACATGTCTTGCTTTATCAGATGCAAGGAATGCAACAACATTTGCAAGGTCTTCGGGTTGGCCCACACGTTTTAAGACAATCTCATTCATAGCCATATCGATGATTTTG
>JAUWOH010000458.1 GCA_030612225.1 Desulfobacteraceae bacterium | reverse complement strand
GAAATTGGTGCAGCCGCCTATTGCTCCCCAGTCCTTATAAAAGGAGGCTACAGCCAGCAAATCAGGAACATACACGTTTTCAACAAAATCCTGGGTTTCCTTCGTGATATACAAGAATTCTGCTATACGATCCGGTGTAAGATCTTTTACGGATGTTATGCCGCCGACTACCAAAGATTGGGGGTGCGGGTTCTTTGCACCGAAAATGGCGTGCATCCGCGCAGCCTTGGCCTGGAGGCGAAGAGCTTCAATATAATGTGCTGCTGCCATAAGGTTTGCTTCAGGTGGAAGCTTGTATGCTGAATGACCCCAGTAAGCATTTTCAAAGGGGCCGAGCTGGCCGCTGTCAACAAAAGTTTTTAATCTTTGCTGAACGCCTTTAAAATAAGGTGTTCCGCCCCATGGCGCATTGCTTACATTATCGGAAAGTGAGGCTGTTTTCTTCGGATCAGCCGATAATGCGCTGACAATATCAACCCAGTCAAGAGCATGAAGATGATAAAAATGAACAATATGATCATGCTGGAACTGTGCACCGTGAAGCAGGTTTCTGATTATACGTGCATTCTCTGGAATCTTAACGCCTACTGCGTCTTCGACTGCCCTCACCGAGGACAGAGCATGTGTGTAAGTTCAGACGCCACAGGAGCGTTGAACAAAATGGTGAGCATCCCTGGGATCTCGTCCCTGAAGGATAAGCTCAATTCCCCTGAACATCTGGCCTGAGCTCCAGGCATTTACAACCTTACCACCTGCGACTTCTACCTCAATGCGAAGGTGGCCTTCTATTCTTGTAATAGGATCTATTGTTATTCTCTTACCCATATTATCTCCTCCCTTTTTTTAAAAAGGAGCCGGTTTCAAAATGTTCAATTTTGTTCGAGATCAAGGAAGGCGAAAATTTTAACCACAGGAATACATGTAGTATTTCGAGGATTAAAATTTGAGCCTGACGCAGATATCGGATAAAAGGGGACGTTTTGAAATTGGCTCAAAGGATTATTATTAAATTTCATGTGCCCCTTACTACATTTCCTCATAAAACGGGCTCATCTTGTCCCAGAAATCGGGTTCGCTGCATCCTATGCATGGATGACCCGCTTCGACAGGCCAGCTTGTACCGTCGTTGAATTTCACAATCGGGCAGTTGTTGTAAGTCTCGGGACCCCTGCAGCCAAGCTTGTACAGGCAATAACCCATGGCTGCTTCCTCAGAACCAAATTCTTCAACAAATTCATCCTGTTCAAAATGGGATCTTCTCGGACATTGGTCATGAATGGTTTTTCCATAGGCAAAAAGCGGCCTGCCGAGATCGTCTAAAGCAGGAAGCTTGCCAAGGAGGAGATAGTTGACAATTGTACCAACAAGATTGATCGGGTTTGTGGGACACCCGGGCAAATTAAGTGTTTTGATACCAAGGGCTTCTCCAACACCAACGTATCCGCCGGGGTTTGGTTTTGCAGCCTGAACCCCCCCGTAACTGGAGCAGGTGCCCATACAAATCGTTGCCAGAGCCTTTGGAACAACATCCTTTGCAATATCCAGGAACGTTCGGCCTCCGACCTTTCCGTAACCACCATTATATTTAGTGCCGACTGCTCCCTCAACAACACAGATAAACTTCCCGTTGTATTTTTTAACTGCGTTGTGGAGATTCTCCTCAGCCTGATGTCCTGCTGCAGCCATGATTGTTTCATGATATTCTATGGAAAGAATTTCAAGAATCAGTTGGTCGACCCAAGGATACATGGACCGAAGTAATGCTTCGGAACATCCTGTGCACTCAGCAAAATGCAGCCAGATAACCGGTGGGCGCTGTTTAGGCGCTGCAAAAACTTCTGCTACTTTCGGGACAAAGGATGATGAAAGCCCCATTGTTGCTGTGAGGAAGGTACAGAACTTCATGAAGTCTCTTCGCGAAACCCCTTTTTTTTCCAACCTCTCGTAAAATTGTTTTTCCTTTTCCATTTGCACCTCCTTGATGCTGTTAAGGGTTCATAAACCACCAACAAACACAATAAAGCTGAGAAGCTTGTCTTTACAATTAGCTATTTCCCAACCCTCAGAGCTATATAGCCTCCCTGCCTTGCAAAACCAAGTTTATACCTCAAGTTTTTAATCCTTCACGGAACCGCTGTACTGAACGAAATTCGTGGACTTTATTGGAAAATTATTAAAAAGTCAAGCTATAAAAACGGTTATGAATCGTCTTTAATAACACCGCTATCTTCATCCGTTGCAATTTTAATGGCGTCGTATATGGAACTTTCTACTTAGCCATCGGCGTTACTTTTTACGAGTTTATCAACTTTAATAGAAGGTATTACTTTTTCTTTCACATTTTTATCCACAACCTTTTCCTCAAGATTATCACCAATCAATTCATCAATATCATCTGCACTACTCTCTATTTTATCAATGTCTTCTGAAGGTGCCTGCTCTTTAATCAACAAATCGATGTCATTAAAGGAAAGCTCAATTGATTGACTTTCTTTT
>JAUWOH010000261.1 GCA_030612225.1 Desulfobacteraceae bacterium | reverse complement strand
CTCATTACGAGCAAAATCATCTTCTTCGAGTACTTGCAAAAGATGCTGTGCTGATTTGTGCTCTTCAAGGTGAAAAAATACTAATGCTCTGAGATGATCTTCAAAGCTCATTTTCAAAGGCCTATTGCATTGAGATTCAAGAGGCGACATTCCAATCATGGCGTCTTTACCGGGTTTAAATAATTTTTCAAACGATAGTGCATGTTTTTTCCTGAAATGATCTAATGAGTGCGGCATAGTTTTAACTCCTTGATATAATTAATAATATCAAAAATCGCCGCACATTATAAATAAAATGTCAAGTAATATATTGACTTAATGCTCTGATTTTACATATTTTTATGCAATTTCCTTACCGGAAATTGCTGAATATGTATAGGATATTCAGACAAAATGGTTTTTTAGGTCTTCAACGAAAAGTGATTTATATTGATGAATACCAATATGATAATTTTGTGGAAAACTCCGTTATTGAGTATTTTGTGAGGAACTGTCATCCATTTGTATTGAATTACCATACAATTGTATGATATAGTCATGCATTGTTAATGTTTTACGGAAATATTTCACCTGTTTTTCGAAACAAGTGCCGCAGAGTTACAAATGCGTGAGATTGAAAGGTGTTCGGGGTATGCCATAGGGACGATACAAACAGAACTAAATACACAAAATTATCATTACAACCCGACGATTAACCATGTCATCGAAAAAACTAACCAATGTTCTTAAAATAGTAGCTGATAATCTCACTAAAGAGCAAATTCCGTACTCTTTGATTGAAGCGTTGGCATTGGGTTTGTATGGGCTTCCAAGGTTTACTGCTGATATTGATCTCTTAACAAAAGGGCTCTTTTGGTCTAAAATATCACCTATCATGGAAAAACTGGGCTACACCTGCTATCAGAAGACAGAATCTTTTGCCCAGTTTGATTCTGAAATGGGAGTTCTTGGAAAAATTGACTTCATGTTTGTAAACACACAGGAAGGGAAAGATATACTTAAAAGGAGTATTATTGCAGGTGATGAATTGCTCGGAACTCATCCTGTTGTACAACCAACTGACTATATTGTTTTAAAACTGATGGCCATTGCAAACAATCCTGACAGAAGTCAAAAAGATGAAGGCGATATTTTAGAAGTTTTGAATCTATACAGGAGCCGTTTAATTTCCGAGAATTTTGAATCTCTGAACAAAAAACGAATTTATCTCTTTGCAAAAAAATTTGGTCAAAAGGAAAAGGTACAAAGATACTTTGATATAGTATTAGGATCCTCTGATAAGCCGGGAAATATTAGATTATGAAAAAGAATCCAGAGTCTATAAAGCAGGAAAGAAAAATGATCTTTGAAATGATCGACGCTTCGTGGGAACTGGCCCAGCGGCTTGGCGAACATCCTGTTAAACCAGGCTGCAATTGCATTTCCTGCGTGAACAAAAGGAAACGAATTTTAGAAAAACATGAAAGGAAGTGGAGGTATAGTCTATAGTCCTTTTAAATAATAATCCGGGTTCCGGGACATCCTTGATAAATTGATATGTCGATTATATCCTGAGCAAGATTTGGGATGTTATAGTAATCAATATATCAGGTCGCATTAGAAATGCCGGTCACCCGGCACCCACCGCACAGATCCCCGGCGTGCGCTAATAACGAACCTGGCAGCAACCTCGGATTTACGCCAAAACATCATAAAGATAACCCTCCTTCGTAGATTTGATCCTTTATATTTTTTCCTGAACCCGATCCTATACCTGACACCTTCCAAAGTCCTCACACAGCCATCATTCTTTGCCTTGCTCACATCCACTCCAGCTATTAAAAGTCCGCTTTGATGAATATATTCTTTACGTTCTTTCTGATTTCTGCCATAATCTTTCAGTCTCATGGGCATACCTCCTTTGTTTTATTGATTAATTTAAAATATATTCTATAATAGGAGATATGCCTTATCTTAACAAAGTGTGCAATCCGAACTCTTATACGATGGCTTAGATGTAAGAAATCAGCTTCTCGTGGTGCAGATTTATGAATATTAATAATTTCATCAGTATTGTTGAATTTGGCGATATTCAAATATAATGCAAGAAAGGCTGAGTCTCAATATCGTTAAAAATTTTGGGAATTCGGATAAAGACCGTTTACTCTAAACATAATTGAATAAAGAGGAGCAATACAATTTGCGTGAATCCATGAAAACCTTCAGACCCTTTCTCATATCCATATTTGTTCTTATCGCCGTATTTTTCCTCGGTGCTATCTATATATGGCAAATAGAAAAACGGCATACGACCGAACAGCGAAATCACATTCTTGAAGTTGCAGCAAATCATGTTTACTCGATTGAACGGCAATTCTCACGATCTCTTTCCGCAACTTACGCCCTTGCTACAATGCTGCGACTTTATGGTGAGTTGCAGAATTTTAACACGATAGCGGATCACATCATCACGAACTACGGGGGTATTAGTTGTCTTCAGCTTGCACCTCAAGGCATCGTAACGCAGATCTATCCGTTAAAGGGTAATGAAAAGGCCATAGGCCACAATTTGTTAAAAGATCCGGCGCGAAGGAACGAAGCAATGAAAACCATTAAGTCTAGAAAACTTACGCTTGCCGGGCCATTTGAACTCATTCAGGGCGGTAAAGCCGTCATCGGCAGACTGCCGGTTTTTTCAGTCGACAAAGATGGTTCAGATAATTTCTGGGGCTTTACGATCGTTCTAATCCGCTTGCCCAAACTGTTTGAGGCAACCCAGATTTATACTCTAATGGAAAAAGGGTACAATTATGAACTTTCCCGCATAGATCCTGATTCTGGAAAGCGCCTGGTATTCTCTCGCTCCGTAGAAGATCCGCTCGTCTTACCAGTATCTTTTTCTTTTAAAGTTCCCAATGGAGAGTGGACTCTTTCGATTAGTCCAAAAGGTGGGTGGCAGTTAATGCCTCAATTTTACTTTTCAATAGTCATTACCGGAGTTGTTGGACTGTCTTTTGCTTTTCTAACTTTTGTCCTAATGCGTCGCTCTGAAGAGATTAAGGCTAAATCCATAGATCTTGAATCATCAAATAAAGAACTTCAAATGGCTTTATCAGAAATTAAGAGTTTGAGTGGGCTTCTTCCGATTTGCTCAAAATGCAAGAAAATAAGAGACGATAAAGGATACTGGAATCAGATAGAGGTTTACATTCAGGACCATTCGGAAGCGCAATTCACCCATAGTCTTTGCAGAGAGTGTGCTAAAGAACTCTATCCTGATTTGGATATCAGTGATGATTGATTTGATTTAGGGAATTCTTATCATTTACGCCATGCAATGAGGTGTGAATATGTCACTTTCAAAAATACTTAAGAGCTTAAACCACTGGACCGTAGGGGTAGTCTTGATCGGTATATTGATCTCCAGTTCACCCTCAATGAAGTTTATAGGTGTTGCGTTCATCTTCTTGGGGATTGCTTGTTTCACTATGCATAAAAGCCGTAGTAGGTGGTGGTCAATCCCGTTTTTCCTCATCGCCCTTGTTGCCGTGTTTTATTGGTGGAACCACAATCCTTCTTTGACGATGTACAGGGAACGAGCTGTCTATAATGCGTCAATTGCAGCAATTGAGAAGGACGACATCCCAGCTGTCAATGAACTTATCAATAGTGGAGCGTTGGCAATCAACCTGAAGATGATAAATGGCAGGACTGCTTTGATGGAAGCGGCTCACCACAAGTCTTTTAAGGTCGCAAAACTATTTATAGATAAAGGGGCTGACATGAACATATTGGACGATGACCGCGTGACGGCCTTGATGGAGGCCGCGGGAGCCAATGCCCTGGACATCGCAAAGATGCTTTTGGATAAAGGCGCCGTGGACGATATTACAGATCAACAAGGATGGTCGGCTGTTGACCATGCAAGGACGAAGGGACATACCGCAATGGTCGAATTATTGAAAAGAGCAGGAGGAAAGAATTGAAGTGATTTGCATGGAAAAAATATCTTAGGGAGCCAGTAGTGGGCTTAACTTTACTGCCTTTTCTTTAATGGCTCCGCTCAAGTTGTGAAATATTATGATGTTAAATTTAAAGCGAGGCTCCTGTTCCTTTTGACTTATGGGGCAAGGTAATGTATGAAGGCTCTTGGAATGAAAATAACCATCATAACCGGACTGTTCGTCCTGGGAATTCTTCTGAGTGGAGCGTGTGAAAAAATGAATAACAGGGTTGTGCCTGTTGAGAAAAATCAGCTCTTTAACTTCCTCATTTCCTTAGGAGAAAAGCATGCCTTTACACCTGAAATCCTCACTTCTTTGACAGGGCTCTCTCTCACGGACGATCCCTTTCCGAATAAACATTTTTCCGTCCACCACTCGCTGGGAAATACGGCGAAAGGACATCCTTTCATTAAAAAGGTGGAACTCAGGTCACCGGTGGAAAAAGGAAACCCGGGAGGACTTATAATATTGGACCTTTGTAATACTTCCCATATCACTGGAAAGGATGTAGTGAAGAGATTCGGTGAAGTTTCTGATTTGACAATACCGTCTCCTGAGCAACCTGAAGAGGATCCAGTATTTCTTGTTTACAAATATGGCTGGGGAGAATTGGGATTTGGCTGTTCCCGGGACGAATCAGATTCCTTGGTCTCGGTTGTTCTTGATGCTTATGAAAGCGCAGCTTTTAAGGAGTACAAAGAAAGCAATACCACGCCAGGAGTATTTGAATAAAACGCCTCGGTGAGACGCACTTAGGGTTCGCGCAAAAATAAGTTTACATTTTAGGCGCATGGATTTAGGTTATCTTTGTTCGATCCGAGGCTGCAGGTAAGCGAAGACTCCGAAACCACAGGAATAGCTAGCTATTTCGAGGATTTTGGAGTTGAGGATCGGGCAAAGATGGCCTGAATCCGGGATGTGCCGCGAAGCAAATGCCCTTGGGGTGTATAAAATGTGAAGTTATTTTTGTGCGAGCCCTAATCGTTCACAGGCACCGCATCTTCGCCCAAACATGGCAACCAACA
>JAUWOH010000358.1 GCA_030612225.1 Desulfobacteraceae bacterium | reverse complement strand
TACCTTAACTGTTTTCCATATCGCACTGCTGGCGATCGGATGCCGAGAGCGAGTGCTCTACGCTCCTCTTGGGCTAATGTGGTTGAGCCGCTCCTCATTGAGCTTAAACCAGCAACCGTTGTTGCGCTTGGAATGAAAGCCGGTGGTTTTGCAGAGCGTCAGTTTCGAGGTCCAGGGAAACTCTACGTGGTGCCGCGAACCATAGGGGACACTCGCGTTTCCGAGGCGGCCCAAGTCGTACTCGAAGTGTTGCGCCAGCGTGAGACCTAACCTGTCAGTTCAGGCGACAGCCAGGGCCGTGCCGTTTTGGCAGGCTGATGTGAAACTAAAATATATCGCCCTTGTTTAAGTCAGTGGAAGCCCTGGCTGCCCCTGACTTCTGCGTTAGGGTTGAAGATAGGATTCAATAGCATGAAACAAATACGTGACAACATATCAGTCGATTTGAACCCTTTGACAATCTATGAAGACGAATTGTTAGAGATTCACGCCTTCCTGAAAAAAAACTGCAGTGGGAAGATTACGATCAAATCTTGTGGATATGAACTTGATACGATAAATGAAATCAAAGAGTTGCCAAATTCAAAAGCCCATGATTTTCATTTTCATTCTGACCAACCATATCTCAGTATTGATCTTTCGTCTCACTCTTCAAGAATATATTGTGGCGATACGAGCCTTGAAGCTGAAGGCATTATATCAAGAATTGCCCAAATTTTAAGAAAGGGAGAAAGGAAAACAACTGGTATTTCAAATCATACCTGGCTCAGTTTTGTTGTAGGATTACCATGTGTCATTGGAGCATGGACTGCTAACTGGCCTTTAGTCATAGTTGGAATAATTTTGATGTTTACAACTACAACAATTTTTATTTGGGAAGAAAGGATTAAAACTGGAAGGCATTCTACGATAATTTTTAAATCACGTAAGGACAGTCCTAACTTCTGGATAAGAAATAAAGATAAAATATTATTGCTCATTTTAGGGGCCTTGTTTGGATCCATGTGCACTATTCTTATTACATTTTTAAAGCCATATTTGATAGGGAAACCCTAACGAATAAGGTTAGATTGTGAGAGTGTAGCGAACCACAATCTGAACCGTTTGTTGGACAAGCCCGGTTACTATATATAGAAAATATCTTTTTCGAGTGAGGTTGCCGGATCAGGCAGAAGTGAAGCAGGGGGTTTTCTGCTTCCGAACATATGATCTTTGAAATAGATTTCCCTGATAAAACAGGCTTTCAGAGGCAGAATATGCCGTTTTTTGCGCACAGACATCCATTGCCGGGGAAACCGGGGTTTTTCAAAAACTGGTGATGTTGGTTCAGGGTTACATAACAATTTCTCCTTTTTCGATTATGTAAGGCAGTCGGCCTGCCTGGTCGGTGGTTTTGGGATTTTTGTCATGATAATTTTCATGACCGCCCCGCATACCGGACAGGTAATTGTTGGCCGTTTTTTCAGTTTTCTGACAAACATACTGAGCGGGTTAACCCGGAGCACCATCTGCAAAAATAGGATGAGCTTTTTGCTGCATGGATGGAGAAAACCGTAACACCTGGTCCTACGAAAGCCCTTTGGCAGCACATGGAGCATGAGCAGATAGAGAAAATATTCCCCGGTGACGGTCCTGCTTCTGTATTGCCCGGTTTTGGCATGGAGATACCTGAAGGTGACCATGCCGTTTTCGCATTGCAGGATATCCTGTTCCCGGATAACGCCCCGGTACAAATATCTGCCAAGATAAACGATTGCCTTGTTGCCGTTGCCGACGTCTTTGCAGTCAACGACCCATTGTTTCGGGCAATTTACGGGCACTCTAAGGCCATTGTCAACAATCGCCTGCAGGAGTTTTGCCCTGAATACTTTTGCCAGGGCCTCGTGGTTGAAGAGATACCCTGAAGGTTTGACCCGCCATAATCCGGTTTTTTCGTTGATGCTTGCACCGGGCATGACAACATGTATGTGCGGATGATAATCAAGGGGTCTTGAGTGGGTATGAAGTATGGCTGTAAATCCCGCTGTTCCCTTGAGCTTCTTATCGTTTTGGGTAAATGCTTTCAGGACATCCTGAACATAGGCAAACATGAGGGAATAGATTCTTTTCTGATTTTTCCAGGCAAGATCCCGAAGCTGTTTGGGAAGGGTAAAGGTGATCAGATAGTATTGGGTCGGCAAGCGCTTGCTCAACTGATTGTCGATCCACTGCTGGTTTTCATGGTTCTGGCAATGGGGGCAATTCCTGTGGCCACAGGAATGGGGGATATAGATCTGTTTTCCGCAGTTGTGATCGGTACATTGTGCCAGCATGTGCAGGCTATGCTCTTGCCTGCATAGCACCATGGCCTGCAGAGCCTTTTTATGGCCTGGCAGGACATAATTCTTGTATCGGTCAAAAAAGCGATCCTTGAATTCGTTGATGATCGAGGAGAGCAGAATCATTTGACCCCTCCCCATGTTATATTAAAGGTGTTGGCCAGCGTATTGACGGCCTGGCTGGCATTGTTTCTGGTGTTGGACGTCAGATGGGTGTATCTGGAGGTTGTCAGGATACTGACATGGCCCAGGATTTTCTGTAATTCAATGAGATCAACCCCGGCTTCCAGCATATGCGTTGCATAACTGTGGCGCAGGGAATGGCATGAAATTTTTTTTTATGCCAAGTTGTCTGACAATGGCTTTCATGGCGGTCTGGATCCCGCCTCTCTCCAGTGGCAGATCAACCAGATGGGCATTTTTCAATCCTCTTTTCCGGCTCGGAAAAATAAAATGGGGATGCCTGTGAACGGTCCAGAACTTTTTCAGGACACGCAATGTATTTTCCGGTAGCGGCACCAGTCTGTCCTTGTTGCCCTTGGCGTCACGAATATGAACCCGCATGTTCAGGGAATCTATATCACCAACCGTCAGCTTGATACCTTCACCAAGACGGAGCCCCAAGCTGTAGATGGTGAAGAAAAAGACCTTATAGCTCAATTTGTTGGTGGCGGCAAAAACCTGGTCCACCTGCTCGATGGACAGAATGTCCGGAATCCTGGTAGTTTTTGGCGGTTTGATCAGGGGAATATCATCCCAGGTTTTATGCAGTACCTTGGTGTAAAAAAACTTCAGGCCATACAGGTCGAGCTTGACCGCGCTCCATGAATGGGAATCCAGAAGCTCGTTGAAATAATCAAGCAACTGGTCGGAAGTAAGATTGTCGATCCTGCAATCGAAATAGTTTCCGATACGCCTGATGGCCCTTGAGTACGCCTCAATGGTTTTTGGCTGTAATCCATTAAGTTTCAGGCATTTCTGGTGCTTCCGGTAATACTTGTTGAATTGCGGATTTTCTGGCATGGTTGTGTTCATTGTAACCTCCTCTTTGAATGATTGATGTGAAAGGCAAATGCTCTTGCCTTGCCGATTTCTTTTTATTACAAGAAAATAGCGAGGTTACAATATGTTAATCAAAAAGAACAAAATTCCCGGAATTGCCTGCCGCGTAGCGGCTTCGTCCAACAAGGCAGTCCAGCGGAACAAAAGAGGCTCTTTCAATCAAGTTACAATCTTTCGTGTATACGGTGCTTTCTCCCTAAACCGAGCTGCTCTTTTGCTCCACTGAGATAGGTCGTTATATTCATTTACAAAGATATGAAATATGGAAGAATATCCTAAAAAATCAGCCAAAGACAATGTTAATATTGCTTTAAAAGCTGTGGCGTCAGCAATTGCTGGTGGGCCATTGTCAATTTTATTTGAGACTATTTT
>JAUWOH010000368.1 GCA_030612225.1 Desulfobacteraceae bacterium | reverse complement strand
GGAAAAACCATGGGTATTGTTGAGCGCGAAGAGGAAAAAGCGGTTTATGAAGTGAAGGAGTTTTTGGTATCCATCATAGCCAATGCGCCGTATGGTATTCTTGCTTTCGATTTAGAGGGTGAAGTTATCATGACCAACACTCTTGCCATTGAATATCCTGGGAAGAAAATGTCCGTAAACAGGGCTATAGGTCAAAATATACTGGAATTGATAAAAGATGTCCCCGTGCTGGCAAAGGCTGTTGAGACTTGTATCAAAAAAGGCAGAGAACCGTTCGACCTGCCCCCTGTTCAGATAAACAAAAAGTTCATGTCAATAAAAGGGCGATTAATCTCAAACGGCAACATCCTCGTTATCGAGGATATAACAATCCAAAAGAAGCCAGAAGCCAAATTGGCGGAACAAACTGAGGAATTAAGTCAGGCTAACATACAGCTTAAATGTTAATGTGCAATAAAAATCCGAATAAAATCCACTTTTCAGGGTAACACTTACTCCCCTTGTTTAAGACAAAACCAACTCCATAATCTTAACTGCTTCTTTCCGTTGATCGATCCCCAATTCTTTGACATTTCCCAATTCATTCAAGATCTTTTTTTTAAGAGCACCTGCATAATGGTACTGCTTTTTGAGATCAACTGCCATGCGTTTTGCCTGTCTAACGCAGGTATCTTTGATAAATCGGTGATGTGATAATATAGCATTGCGTAACATGGCCACCAGGTTTTCTACCGTAGTTATTTTCTTGGTCTTTTCTTGTTCTTCGCGTTCTCTATCAACCATCCCCTGATAGTAATAACGCTCTCGGCAATAATTCTCGTATTGGACAGTATCGAGATCATTTTGAATATTATTAAGGATGCCGAAGAAATAAGGTAAAGTGCATCGTTGTTGATCTCGCCTTATAGCTTTAAGAAAAGCCTCTTCCGACTTATTGATGGCATTGAGGTCATAGGTGACAACACATTTCTCTGCCCGTTTCATGCTGCGCTCATCGACATCCAGACCGTGATTTCGGATGATCCAGGCAAGGCGGCCAAGCTTGGCTTCCTGGTCAGTATCCTCGTTTCTCTGTTTTCGTCCTTTGTATCTCTCTTTGAGGGCTTGCCGTTTCTCTTTGGGTGTCTGAGCTTTCATCGCCTCTCCAGGGGCAATTTTGTCGCCAACTCGAGCTAACCGATTGCGCATGGCGATATATATGGAAACCACCTTTTCCAGTACCGCTTTGGCCAGATTCCTCAGAGACAATGTTTCAAGATTGATCGTACCGACCACCCCCTTCATCTCAGAAAAAGCTCCTTCGACAGTGCCATTACCTTTTGGATTTGCAGGCCCTGCAGGTAAAGCCTCAATATCGTTTAGCTCAAGATAGGCCCTGCTTTCACCAGAAAGATTGGCGCTGCCATGATCTGACACTGACCCTATCGGTGTACCCCATGACGCTTTATGTGCCTCTATAACCTTAATAAATTCATGGGAAGTTTCGCTGTCAGAAACACTGAATCCAGTATGACAATAACTCTCAACATCAACGGCTAACTCCAGATTGAACTTATAGGGAATTTGATTGATCCATACGGTGAATTCGCTCCCATCAACGCTTATAAGACCATTTGGGATACCTTGACGAAGCGCCTGGTAAAATCCGGGGCGACGTCTTCTGATTTCTGGCTTGTAAAGACCATTGGCAATCAGGATCTCACCCATTTTTTTGCTGCTAAGCACAATATCCTCTTCCGCTGTTAGTTGCTTGGTAAACGATTTCAGGCGAATCCGACGGCCTTTAGATTTGAGTTCTTTTGCCGCTTTTACAATTTGCCTCACCATATCCGGTGTAATCTTACGCCCTTTGCCACGGGCGTCAGGGACAATCAGCGGCGCCATCTTTTCGTCAAAAATCCGGTTCCATTCAGAAAGCGTGCTGATCTTAACGCTCAGTGCCCATGATGTTTCCTCAAACGTCCGGTTCTCTTGCCGAAGAAATCCTACCGCTTCTGCTTTTTGCGGGAGATCGTAGTGTTTTTTTTACCGGCAATAAGCTCATCCACTCCATGGATCTTCCATGCGATTTTGCGTCCCTCGTTCTCAAACCGAAGATCATCGTAGCGTTTTTCAAGTTCCGCATGTTCCGCCTTGAAACGATCATTTTCCTGACGAAGGGAATGCTCCATTTCATTCTGTCTATCGGCAGATTCCACCTTCCCGGCCCATTGATAGCCTGTCTTGCGAGATATACCCGCCGCCTCACAGATCGACTTTACGTCAGCATCCATGGGAAGGCCTTTGGCCCTTAAAATCTTTTTCCCACGGATTAAAATCCCAACCTCCTCCTGACTCAAATTTTCATTCATGGCTGTCTCCAAAACAAATCAACAGGCTGTCCCAAAACATAGAACCTCACTCTTCCTTCAGGCTCCAACACCAAATTCATTAAACTCCGGGATATGTCAATGCCATCATAACCGATTTGCGTTTCAGGATCGATCTTTTTAGAAAGAGACTCGAGAACAGCATCTACCCTGCCATGAAAACGGTCTGCAGGTACCAGCAACCCGCCCAGTCCCTGATGGGTCCGCTTATAGTTGTGGATCGCAACCCATTTTTTGATGGCTTGTTCAGCGTCTTCTATACCCTTAAATTCCTGGCGCCGAATCAATTCCTTTTGTATCTGTTTGTTGGCAGCCTCAATCTTGCCAAGCGTCTGGGGATGATGGGGGCTGGCATGGGTCTGGTGGATACCCTCTACCTCCAGATATTGTTCAAACCGGTTAACTCCACGCCATGAATAAAACACAAAGCCACGGTCACTTAAAACCTCCTCCATTTTTCCATACCGGTCTATGGCTTCTTGAAATACCCCGATAACCATATCAATGGAGGTCTCCGTAGATAGACGAAAGCCAAGAATAAAACGGGAAAAATCATCAAGGAGCAAAAGAAGGTATACCTTCAGCTTATGAATGAAAAACTCCAGGATATCGATTTGAACCAGCTCCAGCGGACGACTCGCTTCAAAACGCCGGCTTTCCTCCTTATTACGCTTTTTGCGAATACCACTGTAACCATTAGCCTCCATTATATTTTGAACTGTCTTGGTAGAAATCGTTATCCCTTGCCTCCTTAATTGATTTCGGACCTGGCTTGGTCCAAATCCCGGATAACGCTCCCAGGTATCAAGAACTGCCTTTTCCTGTTCTTCAGTGACCTTCTTGATTCCACGGCCACGGGATTTTGGCCGGTATGCTAAAAATGCCTCCTCTCCCAAAACTTCTAATTTGCGCTGCCATTGGTATACCGTCGCATAATGAATCCCGGCTAAATCGGCGGCTTCTTTTATCCCAATTCCCTTTGCGCTTTCCAGTATATCCAGCTTTTGCTTTTGTGTAAAATGGCTCTTCTTTCCCATCGCACTTCCTCCTTTAATTTTACCGGAGAAAGTGTTACCCTCTTTTCGCTAATTTTTTACGGATTCTTAGTAGCAGATACAGTTAGGGAGGTGAAAAAATGAAGAATATAGCTTCCTGTATTGAAGAGCTTCTATTAAAATTGGCCAGGCATCGAAAAGAGGATATAAAGGAATATCCGACACGAATAATATTCATAGATCCAATGTTACAAGCCCTTGGTTGGGATGTAAGG
>JAUWOH010000051.1 GCA_030612225.1 Desulfobacteraceae bacterium | reverse complement strand
CCTAAAATATAAGCAAAAAGCTTAAAGTATGCCGCAGAGATCTACAGAAAATGCATGGCACAATCAGATGAAATTGAATTTTTCTAAACCTATAGAGGCGCTAAAATTCTCCCAGAGGTCGTGTAAAGGTAAATTTTGCAGTTTTATAAGTGCTTTTAACTTTTCCATCCTGCCCTATTGTCCATATAAACGTTTGAGCAAAAGATACCCGTTTTCTTGCTGTCTCCATAAAATTATCAGCATTTTTAAAGAAAACTTTACAAATTTACAGAAAAAAGATTGATGTACCAACGAACTGACACGATGTCCAGTGAACAGGCTTGGTTCAGTCGATAGAAGGATTTGAAAGGTAGAAAGATAAGGTCGTTTTCACATTATTCAAAATTGAAGGTTTTGTTGTATAGGGAAAGAGTAGAGTGGAAAGATTGTGATTTGTGTGGCCCCAAAAAAAAGAGCGGGAAACAAGTCCCGCTCTTTTTAAAATTGTGAGCTTTTGCTATTTGCAATGAAAGCCATCATTTACAAGCCAGAAGCTGTGGTGGAAATAAAACAGCTGCCACCTCCGCTGCCACCTCCGCCACCTGGGGGAAGAACTTCAACGTACTCAGTTAGATGATAACAAAAATCATACAGGTCGATGTTTTCAACAGCAGCATATTCCTGCGATTGAGATCTGCACGATCTGATCCATGAGCTATTAATTACTATCCTTGAGCCCCTAATTGATGAGTAATAATAAGCAAGAAATTCCTCCCAGGATGTATCGGCCGGAAAGTCGATGATAGTTCCATTGTAGTCCGAGTCAAATCCAGCCACTGTTTCCGGGAAATAGATAGCAAGGCCATGGGACCCAGACCGCGATGAGCCGTGTTGCTCACTGATGATAGCGATATCAAGTTCGTCCATGACCGACTGGGCAGCAGCCTTTACAGCAGTCTCGTCAGTATCCCATGAGCTTATTATCGTATCTGCCAGCGTGCTGACTAAAGGGCTTAAAGTATCCATACGCGTCAGATCAACAGCCGCCTGTGTGTGATCGTTACCATACGACTCATAGTAGCGGTTTACAATAGCAGTTCCAAAAGCTGAGCCGGAGTCAAAGCAGGAGTGGCAACAATGTCGCCGAGGAGTGTGTCGTAAGGCCATCCATCCCAAGGTTCGGTCTCCTCGGAGCCGACCATCACACTGGCTCCTGTGTCTTTAATTTCATGGGCAACTTCTATCATTTGCATGAGACAGGCATCAAAACCGATCAAGTCCATATTAGTTGTTGCTGCATCAAGGGCTGATTTAACCTCTGACATGGTAAGGGAATCGTAGCCGCTTGTTTCATCCCAACAAACCGCTTTAAAGCCCGGTTTTTGGAGTTCCCGCAACTTCTGCTTTATGGCTTCTTTTGACTCACCTGTTGTTGCTGTCTTCAGCGCTTTTTTAAGATCGTCGTACCGCGCCCGCCATCCGCCCCCATGGTTCCATAATATGAGTGCATAATTGTCAGCAGGATAAGCGCCGACAGCCCAGTCGATAAACGAGGTGAGGGTCGCAGGATCTGCCATGTTGACCTCCCCAATATCCGCCACTTGATTTGCACTAGTCGGATCCATTGCTGAGGTAACGTAAAATCGTTTACAGGTCTCCCAATCATCATGTGAAGTATCGTATCCACCTATTCGATCAAACTGGACAACGATATTGACATCTGCCGAGCTTCCTACTGAGGACATCTCAAGAAAGTCATCTATTCCGGCTCCTTCCAAATTATTATCACCATCGAGATAAACCATAAATGTCCAGTCAGCTATAGCAGTTTGAGTCATACTTACGGCCATGCATAATCCAATCATCAGAATTGCAATTTTTCTCAGTAGCATTTTATTCCTCTTTTCTAAATAATGGTCATATATACATAATCAACTTTCATGGTTTTGTAAAAAGCAAAAAATGTCCCTTTTCGTCATTCCGGCGGAAGCCGGAATTCAGTTATATCATTTGATTATAGGTTGTCTGGACTACAGTGCCTGCCTAGGACCACAATCCGGGGTTCGCTGGGGTGACAATTTTTTACGAGACTGTCTTTATTTGATACCGTTAACAATTACCCTTTCAGCCAGGATATATAAGACCCCTTTGGGGTTTACTCTCACAGTCCCAAGTAGCTTCAGCCGGCAGCCTATATCCCGGTAGGGGTCCAGGCCTTTTACAGGACGCCCTGTTACATAAATGGTTCCTGTATCATCCTGGATAGCCCAGTCGCTGCGAGTGATTTGAGGGTGATCGACCTTTCCCTTCCAGCCCAGGTAAGTTCCGTGCACCACAATTTTTTGGCTTCTAAAAGTTTTCGGGTGCTGCCAGATCGATTCGATTTTAACCTCCTGATACGAACAGCTGCCCCCTTTTTTTTCGTAGGCCCCGCTGATAACATTAGAACAGCTCAGGCAAAGAACACCTGCTATAATATACAATCGAAAAATACTGTTCAAAATGATATTCTTTCCTGGCTCCTTCATGCTGATCGAATCTTTGAGGACGTTATGTTGCATGAGTTTTAAAAAATAAGATAGGATCTTTAAACTGATAAACTTCAATCACCTTATTTTTTAATCAATTTATTCTATTAGTTAAGTCAACTGTTGTCAACAACTTTAAAACAACTTTAAAAAATGGGGTTACTCACTAACGGGCTGTTGCCCAAATAACATTTTAGTCTTCGCATAATGGGCTGTTGTTCGAAAAGCCGCTGAAGCAGCCGGCACTCGCTGTGCCGAGTCCAAACATTGTGAGCTTGGCGGTGATGGTGCACTCGAATTTGCAGATACAGTCATTGATGCGTGTAACGAGGAGAATGAATTCAAATTCCTGTATTCCCTTGAAATGAAACTTCGGGATCGCGTAGAAATGATTACCAAAGAAGTCTATGGCGCAGATGGTGTTTCATGGAGTGCTGAGGCCGAATCAAAGGCCAAGATGATCGAGGGTGACTCTAAACATGATGATTTCGCTACCATGATGGTGAAGACTCATATATGCCTCACCCACGATCCTGTCTTAAAGGGTGTACCCAAGGGCTGGGCTTTGCCCATCCAGGATGTGTTGATCTATTCAGGTGCAAAATTCCTGCGTCCATGTGCCGGAACCATCAGCCTAATGTCTGGTACCAGTTCAAATCCGGCTTATAGAAGGATTAATGTGGATGTAGAAAACGGTAAGGTGACAGGAATGTTCTAATAGCGTAATAAATACTGCTCTATAAAAAAAGGCCCGGATATTTATACCGGGCCTTTTTTGCTAAATCTGGGGTGGGGAGTTTTATATGTAAGCTTAAAATATACAGGAAATGATAATGCCGATTTCAGTAGTGTTGTTTTTTGGTTCATACGCATAACCCCAATAGGCTCCATTATAGTAAATGTCATCTTTTTTAGATTTGCCTATATTCCAGTATCTTATAAAGGGTTCTATCGCTAAATTAATATTTCTGCCTTTCTTTTCAAGCATTATGGAACCCCTGGCGCCATAACCGACCTTTTGGTAGTTTTCCGGATCACTATATCCGGGATCAACATCACTAAGATGAGATATTTGCTTTCCCCACCAGAATAATTCATACTCAATAACCGTCCCAAAGGACCAGTTAATGCCCAAAGGTGTAGTAAACTCAATGCCTATTGGACTGTAAAAATAATTTGATTCCCTTTCATAGCCAGCCGCACCTGTTGAACTGATTTCACCACCCATATCGTCATTTAGATATCTATATGCTATTCCAAAGTAGGGAGTTAAGGTGGATTTTGAGAATATGGGATAGTCGTAACCCCCCATGAATCTTAATTCATATGTATAATCGTTAATATCATCTATCGTTCCCGAATTTTTATAGTCTACCTGCCCTGAACTGTATCTGAATTCAACTTTAGACATCCACTTATCACGATTAACATAGGATAAACATATTCCACGCATTACACCATCTTCTTTCATCACATCAGGCTCTTTATAATTGAACTGGTATACTTCAAATCCTATTTTCCATTTGCTTTCAGGCAATGATTCTGCAAAGCTGGATTTTTCTGTAAGACCGGTTATAACCCCCAGTAGTATAAAAAATGTTGTCAATGCCAGGAATTTTCTCATTTCAGCCCTTCCTTTCTTTTCTTTTTTAATAATTCAAAGTGTAGGGTAATTGCTTAATACAATCAACCGGGAAGATATGCCACTCAACCTTTTAAACGGTATCTTTAAAAAAAGCTTGAGTTTAAAAGATAGTATACCAGAAAAATATAATAAATCAAGTTGTTAAACAAAAATGTGGAAAAAAATGATGATTAAAAAAGATTGTTGAATAAAGGTGCTATAAAGACCACAGTGCAATAAGGCTTTCTGGAAGTTAACTGGTGTCCAAAGATAAACATGGTCACGATTCAGATTTTTTTGCCATTGATAAGAATAAAGATTTGATTATGATTATCAGCTGCAAGTTCGATATTATCATCGCATTGACCGGCAAGTTCTGAGTAAATGCTCCTTAACTTTCCGAAATCAAGGGTTTGCAGGGCGTGTTGCAGGATTTCTACCTGCTTTTCAATCTGACCCTTGTTGTCTGCCTTAAAATATTTTAAAACGGACTGATTATATAGCCTTTTTGTTTCGGTTTCAATACAATGGCTGGTAAGGTTTAACTTAATTTTCATTTTTCAGAGGTCTCAGGGATTTGCAATCACAAAAAGAAAACTGGATTGTTCAGCACCTTTATGCATATAAATCCATTTTAATAAATCACAAAAATAGCTGAAAATCAAATGACCGTCGGATTAACATATATAGATGTAGCAGTAGCCCTTCCTGTGTATAATACTTATACATACGCAGTCCCGGAATCTCTTTCTCCTTTTGCCGTAACAGGGAAAAGGGTTCTCGTTCCATTCGGGAGGCGGAGGGTTACCGGATATATTCTGGATATAAGTGGCAAAACAGACCTGAAGAAAATAAAACTTATACTGGATGTTCTTGATGATAAACCTCTTTTCCCTTCGTCCATGATACCTTTTTTTATGTGGATTGCAGAATATTACATACATCCTGTTGGAGAAGTCATTAAGTGCGCCCTTCCGGGTGGTTTGAATATTTACGATTATATCACAATTTCCATTTCAAAGAAAGGCAAGAAAACTCTTGAGAAAAATTTAACCACGGTAGTGGAAAAAGAAGTTTTAACTCTACTTAAAGAAGGATCTTTTCGTTTAAAAGACCTCGGTAGAAAAATGAAAAAGGAGATCCCCAGCGCTTTGCTATATTCCATGCAGGACCGTGGATGGATTATAAGCAAACGGGAGTTGGGGGGCGGTGGAACAAGGCTATTGATGGAACGGTACGTATCATTAAACACTCCTTATCCATCCTGTGAAAGGTTATCGGTCCCGAGAAAAAAGATTATAGATATATTGAAATCAGAAAGTGATATTTCGGTAAAAAAATTAAAAACACAGGTTCCGTCATCTCCAAGGTTGATTAAGCCTTTGGAGAAAGCCGGATACATATCAATCTTTGAGAAAAGGGCATACAGGGATCCCTTTGGTGATGCTATAGAGGCGGACGAATCTTTGCAACTTACAACAGAACAGGAAACAGCAATTGCTAAGGTTGCAGACTGTTTGGGCAAAGGATACGCAACATATCTTCTGGCAGGTGTCACAGGAAGCGGAAAGACGGAAGTCTATATGCAGCTTGCAGCAAAGGCCATTAAAAAGGGTTGCTGCGTTTTGGTTCTAATCCCGGAAATTGCTCTTATATCACAGATGGAAAGAAGGTTCAGAGCCCGGTTTGGAGAATGCGTTGCTGTTCTTCACAGCGGGCTTTCTGCTGGTGAACGATATGATCAATGGATGCGTATTGCCCGCAAAGAGGTGACGATTGCAATAGGAGCAAGATCTGCTGTCTTTTCGCCTTTTTCTGATATTGGATTGATTATCGTGGACGAAGAACACGATACATCTTACAAGCAGGAGGGAAGCCTTCGCTATAATGCAAGGGATCTTGCAGTAGTCAGGGCAAAGCTAAACAACGCAATTGCACTTCTTGGCTCAGCTACACCCTCTGTCCAATCCTACTACAATGTGAAAGCTGAAAAATTCATAGAGCTGAACCTGAAAAACCGGGTTGAAAAACGACCACTTCCGAAAATTAAAGTTGTTGATTTACGCGAAAGCAGGGATAAACGGGGTTTCAGACGTTTTATTACGCCGGAGCTTTATGAGGGAATGAAACAGGCCCTTGACCATGGTGAACAGGTCCTGCTTTTTTTAAACCGGCGTGGATTTGCAAATTTTCCTGTTTGCGGGACATGCGGCGAAGCGGTAAGATGTAAAAATTGTGACATTTCCCTTACACTGCACCAGAAATCCAACGCATATAAGTGCCATTACTGCGGCTTTACAATGGCTTCAGTGTCAAGCTGTCAGGCTTGCGGTTCTAATAAAATCATACAGTTAGGACTCGGCACGGAAAAAGTCGAGGCAGCTGTTGCAGGTCTCTTCCCTGATGCAAGGATAAAAAGAATGGATCGTGATACAACAACCCGGAAGGGTTCAATAGTAAAATTGCTGAAAGGGCTAAGAAATGGGGATATAGATATACTTGTTGGAACCCAGATGGTGACAAAGGGCCATGATTTTCCCAATATTACCCTGGTCGGAATAATTTGCGCTGATCTTTCATTAAATTTTCCTGATTTTCGAGCAGGGGAACGTACATTCCAGCTTTTGGCGCAGGTAGCAGGAAGGGCGGGCAGAGGAGACATTCCGGGCAGGGTGATTTTGCAGACCTATAACCCGAATCATTTCAGCATAATTGCTGCAAGGGATCAGGACTTTAAGGCATTTTACAAAACCGAAATCGGCTTTAGAAAAGCTCTCAATTATCCTCCGTTTTCCAGGATGATCCAACTTAAAATTTCAGGAAAAAACAAAGAAAAAACGCGACAACATGCCCAGACCTTGGGGGATCTTTGCAGAACCGTGCAGGTAAGTAATCAATCTTTTTTAAAATCTGTTGAAATATTAGGGCCTATTGAAGCTTCTATTCCGAGAATAGCCCGTCGATACAGGTGGCAGATTCTTTTAAAGGGACTGGGTGTGAAACCGCTGCACGAGTTTATCCGCAGGGTTTTGCTTAAGAATAATGTTCATTTCAACAATCGTTATATCAAGGTAGTTGTTGATGTTGACCCGTTTTTTATGATGTGAGAGGCGGGGTACGGGTTGCGGGTTGCGAGTTACGAGTTGTGGGTTACGAATTACGGGGTGCGGGTTGAAGTGGATATTATAGTACATCAGTGAATAACGACTCAATATTTGAAATATTGTAACATTTTTGATTTTTGAAAAGCCGCATTCAGATAATCCGATTTTAAGACGTGTCGAACTCAGGCATAAGTAAGTGTAAAGAAAGAACAGGTGCGATCATTTTATAAATAGCTTACTAAACGAACATATTTTTTGCCTTGCAAATAAAATGTGCTTGTTTGTTGTTCTTTCTTTACACTTACTAATACCTTCAAACAGCGACTCGCATTAAAATCGGATCATCTGAATGCTCATTTTGGTGAATGCTCGTCCGGGCATATTTTTCAATAGGCTAAATTAATACGAAATATTTAAAAATGAAAGTCTCGTAAAAAGTATAACTGATGGCTAAGTAGAAAGTTCCATATACAAGGCGCAGTGGTTTTTCAGGGACGAGGCAATACAAGTAGTATGCCGAGTTTCTGAAAAACCGCTGCAACGCAGTAGATGGGACTTTCTACTTAGCCATCAAAAGTGAGGGGAATATGCTTATAGCAGTAATGAGTGACAGCCATGATAATATATGGAATTTGCAAAAAGCCCTGGGAGTTGTAAAAGAGAAAGGTGCCGGGATGATCATCCACTGCGGTGATTTTGTTGCTCCATTCATGTTAAAGGAACTGGAAGAAACAGGCATCCCGGTTCATGGCGTTTTCGGTAATAATGACGGAGACCAGTACCTTTTAACTAAATTTTCTTTAACTATCTTTTCCAATATTACCCTTCATGGGATTATCGGCCAGGTTAAAATAGACGGATTTACTATAGGATTTACACATCAGGACTTGGTAGCTGAGGGCCTTGCAGCAGGTGGCAGCTACAAAATGGTATGTTTCGGACATTCTCATGAGTATTTACTGAAAAAAATCGGTCAAACCATTCTTCTAAATCCCGGGGAGATTATGGGAAAAGATGGCTCCCCAGGATTTTGCTTTGTTAATACTGATACGACAGAGGTGGAAAGGGTGAGATTAGGGTGATTGATAGTTTTTGATTGACGATTGACAATTATTGTATTAAAATTTATTATAACAACTACTTGAGGCAGTTTCAAAACGTCCCCTTTTGTCCGATATCTGCGTCAGGCTTAAATTTTAATCCTCGAAATACTCAATGTATTCCTGTGGTTAAAATTTTCGCCTTCCTTGATCTCGAACAGATAAGCGGAGACTTCGAAATTGAACATTTTGAAACTACCTCACTTAATTTACTTTTTACACTTTGCAGAGTTCATCTCAGGAGTTTTTATGAAACCAAAGACGCTTTTCTCAGTATTTCTTCTTTTTTTCATTTTAATACCCTTTTCTTTCGGAGCAGGAGACAAAAAGGTTGCAGCAACACCACATAAAGGACCGTCTGTATTTTTTCCTTCAGTAAAGTACGAGTTTGCACCGGTTGCAGATGGAATTGTTGTAAGGCATAATTTTATTGTTCAAAACAAAGGAGACGAAATCTTATATATAAATAAAATAAGAACCGGGTGAGGGTGTTCTACTGTCTCTTACCCGAGACAAATCCCTGCCGGCGGCGAGGGGAAAATTTATTTTAAAATAAATACAACCGGATACGGAGGAAGAAGACTGAGCAAAACCATATCTGTTGAAACAAATGACAAACGAAAGCCAAAAGCAAGTCTTATCATTACCGGGAGAGTTGATAGATTTTTTACCCTGTCACCGTACATGGTAAAGCTGGAAGGTGTTGTGGGGGAACAAATAAAGCGCACTATAACCATTGCAGCAAATGAAAAATACCCGTTTAAAATAATTAAGGACAGGGCAAAGGTGGGAAAAAATATACGTTATGAGCTCAAAGAAGTGAAAAAAACGGGTGGGAAAAAATATTTATTAACCGTTGAAAACCTAAAGAAACAAAAAGGTCGATATTACGACATCATTTACTTGAAAACAAATAAAAGGCCTTTGCCGGAAATAGTCATTCGTGTGCAAGGTAATATTGCCGACATCGAACCAAAAAGTAATAAACAAAAATAAATGGAAAATATTAAAGTTGTTGCGTTTGACTGTGACGGGGTCCTTTTTGATACAAAAAAGGCAAACATGGCTTATTATAACCAGGTTCTTAACCATTTTGACCTGCCTGCCATGACAAAGGAGCAGTTTTCCTTCATTCATATGCACACTGTGGACCAATCCCTTGCCTATCTGTTTGAAGATAAAACCACACTTGAAGCCGCCCAGACTTTTCGAAAAAATATAAGCTATATTCCGTTTCTCAAGTTTATGGAAATAGAGCCTTACCTTAAACCGTTGCTCAAAAAGCTGAGACCTGCCTTTAAAACAGCGATTGCTACAAACCGGACGGACACGATGGACAGAGTCCTTATTGAGCATGACCTTACAGAACTTTTTGATCTGGTGGTCACGGCATCTGATGTTAAGCGCCCTAAGCCGGATCCTGAACCGCTTGTCAAAATTATTGAGTATTTCAGTCTAAAACCACAGCATATGATTTACGTCGGAGATTCAAATCTGGATGAATCAGCTGCAAAAGCGGCAGGAGTCGTCATGGTTGCATATAAAAACAGATCCCTTTTAGCTGACTTTCATATAGAAAGCCTGAAAGAACTTGAAGATATTCTTTTATAAGAGGTAACGGCTGTGCAACGGTTTTTTACAATTTCACTTTTAGCGATTATTTTCCTGGGCATTCATGTCCCAGGCGGATTATCAGCGCCATATGTTCATATTCAGGGGGATGAACAGGGAAAAAGCACAGAAAAACCAAAAGCTGCATACGATATCGAGCAACTCAACCGCGATAAATTTTTGATTACAAACCAGGGTTATCGTCAGATCTTCGAACCATATCTAAATCCGAATTCCTCCATTTTTATAACTTCCGATACTGTATTGAGTGCTTTACATGTGCTGTTCAGACAGTCGATTGCAGACATGGAGCAGGTAAATGCCGACAGAGCCCTGGATATTTTAAAGCTGATCTGGTCGGAGATAGCACCGGAAGAAAAAAAAATCAGCAAAACCCCTGAGGATAAGCCTGGAGATAAGCCAGCAGATAAGCCAGCAGATAAGAAGGCTCTGAAAAAAAAGGGAGATAAGTCAGGCATAGATGATTTGGAACATAATTTCACTGTGCTGTTGGATGCCGCCAGGAGACGGGCACAGATCATAATTGCTGTAGCTGTTAAACTTTTGGGAGATACAGACATCAATTTTGATGAACACTTAAGCAGGATTGTCGAAAACGAAGTAAGCAAGATAGTTTCAGGAGAAGGAATTGAAATGCCCGAGTGGACAGGCGTTTCAGATTCCGAATTTATGACGTTTGATTATTCGCTTTACAGACCCCGTGGACTTTATACGCAATCAGAACTGCTCAGGCGCTATTTTATGGTGCTGACCTGGTTTCAGTCGATTCCCTTCCGTGTGGAAAATGATGAAGAGCTTCTTTCCATCCTGATACTGGGTAAAACATTAAATGCCTCATATGCTAAAGGTTTTTTAAAACAAAAGAAGATAGAAAAGTTTTTCAGGTATTATCGGGAATTGGCAGGACAGCCGAATGACTGGGATTTGCTGTTTGCTTCTCAGATTACAAGAGACAGGCCGGGTGACCTTAAGAAAATAAGAGAATATCTTGTTAAAAAAGTGGCGACTTCGGAAGAGCGGCTAAGGATAGACGACAGGTTTGGGCCTGTTCAAGGCAATTCGGCAGCAACCAATTTCAGAAAATTTAAAATTATTTCTCCATTTCGTATACCGGATATGGTTTTTTTCAGGCAAACCGCTGGTTTTCAGAAAAAGCCCCTCGTTTGGCCAGGCGGCCTTGGAATTTGCGCAGTTCTTGGCTCTGATTTTGCCGTGGAACAGCTTATATCTGACGATTTTAAAGACCGGAAAGATCTTCTTAAAGCAATAAACGGTTTTAAGCCGGTCATCGAATCCGAAAGCCTCTATAACCGGTACTTAAGCTGCCTGGCTGCGCTTGTTGATGATGCCGAGCATGATGCACCGGAATTTATGAGCAGCAGAGCATGGAAGGTCAAAAGTTGCAATACAGTTCTTTCAGGATGGGTACAGTTCAGACACGCAAGGGAGTTTCAGACCGGGGAAAATGTTCTTTACACCGTAGAATCATCCGGCGATTTCCAAGCCGGCTTTGTTGAGCCCGACCCGGAATTTTTTGAGCGGTTGGGCAATTTTGTTGAAGATATAATGAATCTGTTTGAACGAAGTGGTGCTTTTATACCGCCTAAGCGCATTATTACAAACGACCTGAAAATATTTGCCGAGATTATTAAAAATAACAAATATCCTCAGCCTGACTACGCACTAACAGATCTGTCGGCAGGAGAAATATCTGCAATAAACCGATCTATTGTGAGTCTTGGGACTCTGGGAAACATCAGCTTTAAAAAAGAGGACTTCGCAGGATTAAGGGAAGAAATTAATGCGAAGATCCTGTCATTTGCAAATGATATTTCAAACGGTAGATACGATGATGAACCGGATTATCATGCTTTCATCCTTGAAACCAACATCGACACAAAGAAGCTGTGGATATCACTGCGCCACATGTGCAAACGGCTGGAAGTGCTTGCGCATAAACAGCTTCGAGGCGTAAAATTCAGCAAAAAGGATAATTATTTTCTTACAGATTTTGGTGAAAAACTGGCAGCAGTGATGCTTTGCGACGGGTACGGGTATCATGGCTCAAACGGTGAAACACCGCACATCGTGCCGGTTTATTTTAGGCCGGAAAAAGACACCCGTCTTTATTCAGGCACTGGACGACCGTGGTCTATGTATGTCCTGTATCCATATAAAGGCAAAGAAATATTATGCATAGGAGCAGTGATTCCTTACTACGAATTTGTTTCACCAATCGGGTTGACGGATGAGCAGTGGAAGATGCGCTTTGATGGTGATGAACGACCTGAAAGCCCGGTATGGTTGAAACCAATCATGGCTCCTTAGAACCGGTTTTTTTCATTTTCAAAACCACGTCCTTATGGCGTGGTCAGAGATAATTCTTTGCCTGAGTGAATAAGAGTGACTAAAGTGAGCTAAAGTGACTAAAGTGTCTAAAGTTAAGGAATTCTGTCTATTTTATTTTTATAAAAAAGATAGAGCTGTGCGACACAACAACTTTAGTCACTTTAGCTCACTTTAGACACTTTAGTCACTTAAAACATAGTGTATCCAACCGCCACTTCGAGGGGCACCAATGCTACGCCCTTTGGGCCTGGATTCTTTACTCTTCATTGATTCCCAAACCCGTTTTGTCCACCGCAGTCCGGACACTCCCATGTTATTCCATTACATGACATCCCCCATACATTTTCATACATACAAGCCTGGCAAATAGAAAAGCCGCACCTGCATGTCCAGCAGAAAGGAAATATTTGCCCGCAGCAGTGGCAGAGATATTTTCTGTTTTTTCTGTACTTTCTTCTGTATGCTGTTTTAATTGTTGAGCCCGACAAGATTGATGATCC
>JAUWOH010000043.1 GCA_030612225.1 Desulfobacteraceae bacterium | reverse complement strand
GTAAAGCTGCTTTATGATAGAAAGCGCAAAGTAATGGGAGCAAAGCTTCGCACGAGGCTTGTGGTTGCATTTATCTCCCTCACACTTTTGCCTACAATTATACTTTTTTTATTTTCCATCAACTTTATTACAACCAGCATGGAGTTCTGGTTTAAGGTTCCGGTCGAGCAGTCCCTTGAAAAATCGCTATCCGTCGGAAGAAGTGTATATAAAAGAATAGAAAACAATAACCGGTTTTTCCTGGAAAGAATCGCATACCAGATAAAAATAAAAAAACTTTTAAACCCGGATAAAGATAAAGCCCTTTCTAATTATATCCGGGTTGTACAGCGCGCATTCAATTTTGATGCAGTGGAGGTTTATTCCGCAAACTCAAAGCGTCTCATGCTCGCTCTCTCGCCGGAACTGGAAAATATACCTTTCAATGAGGTGTCCGCCGATGATCTTATTAAAAAAATTATTCCCAAAAGTGCATGGTCAATAACCGGAAAATTTATAAAAGGTGAACTCGTCAAAACCATCGGGACAATCCCTTTCGGTTCAAAACCCACTGATACACTGGCTTTTGTTGTAGTGACAACTATGATTCCTCCTGATCTTTCTTCGAACATGAAATTGATTTCAAGAGGTTTCGAAGAGTACCAACAGATTAAACTTATGAAAAAGCCGATTCAGATTACCTACTACATATCACTGTCAATAGTAGCATTTCTTGTGCTGTTTTGCGCCATATGGTTTGGATTTTACATGGCCAAATCAATAAGTATACCAATAAAAGAACTTGCTGAAGGTGCCAGAAGGGTTGCTGAAGGAGAGCTTAGTTTTAGTATCGATCCTGTGGCTGACGATGAAATAGGAAGCCTTGTTGAAGCCTTTAACAAGATGACAAAAGATTTACGTGTCGGCAGGGAGCAACTGGAACTCTCCGCACTGATGCTTCAGCAGCAGAATGTTGAAAATGAAGAACGGCGCCAATACATGGAGATCGTTTTGGAAAATGTCTCCACCGGTGTAGTAACACTTGACTCGAGAGGATACGTCACAACTGCAAATAAATCGGCTGAAAAGATGCTGAATCTTAAGTCGGAAGATATCCTGAAAAAGAGCTATAAGCGTCTGCTGGGCGGACAGCATCTGCATCTGGCTGAAGAAATAATGGAAGATCTTAAAAATTCCAAGAACGATACAGTCGAATTGCCTTTAAGATTATCTATTGAAGGAAGATCCCGGAGCTTCCTGATTAATGTTAATGCACTTAAGGATGACACCGGAAATCATGTTGGCATTGTAATGGTATTTGATGATTTAACCCAATTGGAAAAAGGACAGCGGATGGCAGCGTGGCGGGAAGTTGCCCGCAGAATTGCCCATGAAGTAAAAAATCCATTAACGCCCATAACTCTTTCAGCTGAGCGTCTTAAACGGAAATATTCCGAGCAGCTTAATGAACCGGTTTTTAATGAGTGCATCCGAATGATAATTGACCATTCCGATCTGATCCGAAATCTTGTCAACGAATTTTCATCATTTGCCAGATTTCCTTCCGCAGACCCGAAACCCTGCGAATTACCCCCGATAATCGAAGAAACAATGGCACTTTATAAAGAAGGTTATAAAAAAATTACTTTTCAAACAAACATTCCGAATAAATTTCCGACTCTGAACCTTGATCGCCAGCAGATAAAACAGGCAATGATTAATCTTGTTGACAATGCCATTGCATCGATAAAAAATGAAGGGAGCATTATTATTTCTTTAGCCCATGACCCCATCTTGCAAAAGGTTCGTTTGGAAATCGCAGATAATGGTGTGGGCATTTCCGATGAAGATAAAACACGCCTTTTTGAGCCAAATTTTTCAACAAAAACTGCCGGTATGGGCTTAGGACTTACAATTGTAAATTCAATTATCGCTGATCATGGCGGAATGATAAGTGCCAGGGATAATATTCCCCATGGTGCTAAATTTGTTATAGAACTGCCCGTGTAAGAGGTAGATACAAGGAGAAAAAAATATGTTTCCATCTGTTTTAATTGTTGATGATGAACCGTCCATCCTGCAATCCCTTGGAGGTCTTCTTTCTGATGAAGGGTTTGAAATTATAACTGCCTTAAATGGTTATGAAGCATTGAAGATCATTGATAAGGAATCCCCGGATCTGGTTTTGCTTGACATATGGATGCCCGGCATTGATGGCATAGAAACTTTAAAAGAGATAAAAAAAGATAATCCTTATATCCAGGTAATAATTATCACAGGTCACGGGAATATCGAAACTGCTGTAAAAGCTACAAAGCTTGGGGCATTCGATTTAATTGAAAAGCCACTTTCCATAGACAAGGTAATTGTTTCAATTAACAATGCTTTAGATTTCCGGCGACTGGAAGAAGAAAACAGATACTTGCGTAAAAAAACAATCGAAAAAAACTCCATAAGCGGAAACTGTGCACCTACCGAATTCCTTAGGAAGCAAATAGAGACAGCCGCCCCGACAGAAACATGGATCCTGATAACAGGAGAGAATGGAACGGGTAAAGAGCTTGTAGCTCGAACAATACACCAGTTAAGTCCAAGGGCAAAGCAGCCGCTTATTGCCGTCAACTGTGCGGCAATACCCGAAGAATTAATAGAAAGTGAATTATTTGGTCATGAAAAAGGAGCTTTTTCAGGAGCAACCACAAAAAAAATAGGCAGATTTGAAATGGCCAACAATGGAACCATTTTCTTAGATGAAATCGGTGATATGAGTTTAAAAACTCAGTCTAAAATTTTGCGTGTACTTCAGGAGCAAAAATTCCACAGGGTTGGTGGGAGCAGAACATTAAGGGTGAATGTAAGGGTCATTGCCGCAAGCAACAAAGGCCTTGAAGAAGAAATTGAAAAGGGAAGTTTCAGAGAGGATCTTTACCACCGCCTGAACGTGATACCAATCAAAGTTCCGGCATTAAGAGAACGATGTAAAGACATTCCACTTTTAGTAGATATTTTCCTTGCTGAATCTGCCAAGCAAAATCAAACAACCGGAAAAAAATTAACTCCCAAAGCATTGGACTTGTTGTGCAGTTATCCGTGGCCTGGAAATGTGAGGGAGCTGAAGAATCTTCTAGAACGACTGACTATCATGGTAAAAAAAGATATCATAGAAGATGCCGATTTGCCTGATTCCTATTACCCCGGCGGAGTCAAGCGGCAGGAATTGCTTGAGCCGCAGTTTTTGTTGATGGATGATTTCAAGGAAGCAAAAAAAACTTTTGAAAAAGAATTTATACAAAAAAAGCTCCTTTTAAACAATAGCAATATAACAAAAACAGCAAAAGCAATAGGGGTTGGTAGGAGTTATCTTCATAAGAAGATAAAAAATTTTAAATGATAGTAACAGTTCGGCCACCAAGGCACCAAGGCACGAAAAAGAGATATGAATTATAAGACTTTAACAAAAAGAGAAGGATCAATAGCTGAAAAACTGTAGAGACAGCATATACTGTTTATTAAAAATAGCGAAAAATATATTATATTATAATCTTAGTGTCTTCGTGACTTTGTGGCTGAACTATTACGAATAATAAAGTTTTTTAAGGATAAAGTTTGAGGATTATCAGTGGCGATTTAAAGGGCAAAAAACTACGTTCGATTAGAGGAACGAAAACAAGGCCAACATCTGATCGGCTTCGCGAATCAATATTTAATATTATTGCCTTTAATGTCCAGCATACTCGCATATTAGATCTTTTCGCGGGAACTGGTGCTTTTGCCATCGAAGCTTTAAGTCGCGGGGCTAATTTTGCCGTATTCATTGACATCTCTAAAAGTGCTGTATCTGCAATAAAAGAAAACATTAAATCATGCAATCTCGACGATAGAGTTAAAGTTATTAAATGGGATATAAATAAAAATTTAACCTGCGTTGAACATTCAAAGCCGGCATTTAATCTTGTCTTTATGGATCCGCCTTATGATAATAATTTTTTAGAACCGACTTTACTCAATCTTCACCTTAGCTGCTGCATGGAAAAGGGCTGTTTAATCATTGTCGAGCATTCTTTACGAGAACCGATTCCAAAAGAACCGGCGGTTTTTGAAATCACAGATCAGAGGAAATACGGAAAAACACTTCTTTCGTTTTTAAATTATATGATATAATTTTCACGGTCTCGTAAAAAGCATAAAACAACTTTTTACGAAACGTTTTAAGTTTTAGGATTTAAGTTTTAAGTCTCTTTTAAAAAATATAATATCATTAACCTAAAACTTAACACCTAAAACCTGATGAATTCGCCTCTTTACTAATTCATCAATTTTGATTAATTCGTAAAAGGAACGGTTATTACATGAAAAGAGTTGCCATATATCCTGGTTCATTTGATCCTGTTACAAACGGACATCTTGATATTGCTGAACGTGGACTAAAGATTTTTGATAAAATCATTGTTGCCATTCTATACAACCCCGGCAAAGAATATCTTTTTAACATTGAAGAAAGAATGGATATGCTTGAAAAAAGCATGAAAAAATTTTCAAGGGTCGAAATAGATACCTCTGACGGCCTTCTTGTAGATTATGCGGCTCAAAAGAAAGCTTGTTCATTACTCCGTGGAATGCGAGCTGTATCTGATTTTGAGTATGAGTTTCAGATGGCGCTGATGAATCGCCGCCTTAATAGAGAAGTTCAAACCGTTTTCCTTATGACAGGTCTTCGCTGGATTTTCACAAGTTCGTCTATAATAAAGGAAGCAGCACGTTTTGGCGGTGACGTGAGCGGCATGGTGCCGCCGCTGGTAAACCGTAAATTAAAAGAAAAATACAGCATAAAAGAAAAGTAAAGAAGAACAATACATACAACAGCCATGAAAATATCACTTTCAAAAAATGCCGAAGTTGTTATTAAAAAACGTTATCTAAAAAAGGACAGCAGCGGCAATATTAAAGAAACAATTGAGGAACTGTTTACCAGGGTTGCAAAAAGTATCGCCGGAGCGGATGCAATATTTGAAAGCGATGCCAATGTTGAAAAAACAGAAAAAATATTTCTAAAAATGCTATCCGACATGTGGTTTTTACCCAATTCGCCAACCCTTATGAACGCCGGTCGACGTTTAGGACAGCTTGCAGCATGTTTCGTTCTTCCTATTGAAGACTCTATGGAAAGTATTTTTGAGACATTGAAACACACTGCAATGATACATAAAAGCGGGGGAGGAACAGGATTTTCTTTTTCCCGAATTCGTCCTGCAAAGGATGTGGTTTTATCAACGGCAGGTGTTTCAAGCGGCCCTCTTTCATTTATGGCTGTTTTTGACGGTGCTACTGAAACCGTCAAACAGGGTGGGACCCGCAGAGGTGCCAATATGGGGGTACTGCGTGTTGACCATCCTGACATTGAAGCATTCATTATGTCAAAAAACAATCATGACCGTCTTAATAATTTTAATATATCGGTTGCGCTGACCGATGTTTTCATGGATGCGCTTAAAAATAATACTGACTACGACCTTATAAATCCAAGGACAGGAAAAGTTTCAAAACATGCCTCTGCAAGTAAAATATTTGAAACAATTGTAGATTCTGCATGGCGTACAGGTGAGCCTGGTATTATTTTTATTGATAGCTTAAACAAGAATAATCCAACACCGCTGCTAGGAAATTTTGAAGCAACAAATCCCTGCGGGGAACAACCTCTTTTGCCTTATGAATCCTGTACCCTCGGTTCCATTAACCTTTCAAAAATGATAACTAACAATCAGCTTAATTATAATCGTCTTAAAAAAACAGTTTTCAATGCAGTTCATTTTCTCGACAACGTTATCGAAGTCAATAAGTACCCTCTCGCCCGTATTGAAGAAATAACTAAAAAAACCCGAAAAATAGGTATTGGTATTATGGGTTTTGCTGATATGCTTTTGAAAATGGAGATTGCCTATGATTCCGATGAGGCAGTTGCACAGGCAGAAAAAGTTATGTCTGTTATTTCACAAGAATCGAAGAATGCATCTGCGGTACTTGCAAAAAAGCGAGGAAACTTTCCCGCATACAAGAAAAGTATATTTGACAATTCTTCCACTCCATATATGAGAAATGCAACCACAACTACCATTGCACCAACCGGCACCATCAGCATAATAGCCGGAACTTCAGGTGGCATAGAACCCATTTTTGCCGTATCCCATGAAAGGCATGTGCTTGACGGTAAGTCTCTATATGAAATGCATCCGTTGTTTGTTAAAATAGCAAAAAAAGAAAAATTTTACTCTAATGCCCTTGCCGCTGAAATAGCAAATGCCGGTTCCCTGCAGCATATTGATAAGGTTCCTGATCATATTAAAAAGTTTTTCAGGATCTCACATGACATTTCATCTGATTGGCATGTAAAAATCCAGGCTGTATTTCAGAAATATACAGATAACGCTGTTTCAAAAACCGTCAATTTTCCTGCTGATGCAACAAAAGAAGATGTCGAAAAAGTATACCTTCTTGCCCATAGCCACAGATGTAAAGGCGTTACGATTTACAGATACGGAAGCAGGGACCGGCAGGTCCTGAACATCGGCAAAGGGAAAGACAAACTTGACAAAATCCTGCCGCGACCCAGACCGGAACGTACCCGCGGACTGACTGAACGCATATCTACAGGATGCGGAAAACTATACGTTACGGTAAATTATGACAGGGAAGGAATGTGCGAAGTTTTTGCCCAAATGGGAAAGACCGGCGGATGCGCTTCTTCTCAGATTGAAGCTTCAGGAAGACTTATATCTCTTGCTTTGCGGTCAGGAGTAAAAGTTGATGCCATAGTTAAACAGCTGATAGGTATTAGATGCCCGCAATCCGCATGGCAAAATGGAAAGCAGGTGCTTTCCTGCCCGGATGCAATTGCACAGATACTGAATCATATAACCGATTCTAGCTTTGTAGAAGAAAACAAACCAATGATGGGTGTGTGCCCTGAATGTAGCAGCGTATTGGCCCATGAAGAAGGCTGCCTGGTTTGTCATTCGTGTGGGTTTTCCAGGTGCAGTTAAAAAAAGTACCTGATTATAATAAAACCTGCTACCAGGAGGATAGTAAATACTACAACCAGAATGTTGAAGTATTTATCAATAAAAGATTGAATCTTTGGCCCGAATAAGTAAATAAGCCCCCCTACAAGGAAAAAGCGGGCAGATCTTGAAACAAAAGAAGCAATAATAAATACCAAAAAATTTATATTAAATGCGCCTGCAGAAATAGTGAAAACCTTGTAAGGTATGGGTGTAAATCCTGCAATACCGATAGCCCATGCATCATATGTAATGTACAGCTCTTTAATGTATTCAAATTTTTGTTCAAAGCCGTAAAGGGAAATAATTCTTTCCCCGATGCCGGCCATAAACTGCCATCCGATCAAATAACCAAGACATCCCCCCAAAAGTGATCCGACCGAGCATATCAGTGCATATTTAAATGATTTTTTCGGAATGGAAACAGCAAGAGCAATAAGAAGTACATCCGGAGGTATAGGGAAAAAAGAGGATTCGCAAAAGGCCAGAAAAAATAGCGCCCATGATCCATAAGGTGTTTCAGCCCAGTGCAGTACCCAGTCGTAAAGACGGCGAAGCATTTATTATTCTCTCCAACCTTGTTCACCAATTAGTTTAACAAACCTGCATCCGCCCAGGTTGGTTTTATGTATCCCATCTTTTTCCCGGTGAAGTTTAATCAATTCCTGGGAATACTGATCACCAACAGGTATCACCATACGTCCTCCCACGGCAAGCTGGCTTACAAGTGTTTCCGGAATTGACGGAGCTCCTGCCGTAATTATTATGGCATCAAATGGGCTTTCGTCTGCCCATCCTGTAGTTCCGTCAGAATACCGGGTTATAATATTATGGTATAAAAGCCTGTCAAAAAGACTGCGGGCCTTCAATAGCAGTGAGTGTATCCTTTCAATAGTATAAACACGATATCCAATCTGAGCAATAATTGCAGCTTGATATCCTGAGCCTGTCCCAATCTCTAGGACTCGATCTTCTTTAGAAAGTTCCAGCGCCTGGGTCATCTCAGCAACAATATATGGTTGTGATATGGTTTGCTGCTCTCCGATGGGAAGAGGAAAATCACCATGCGCCTGATCTGCCAGCGCTTCGCTGACAAAAAGATGTCTTGGAACACTGCGCATAGCTGTAATAACTTTTTCATCCGTTATTCCACGTGCTACAATCTGTCTTTTAACCATTTCTTCCCGTTGACGCTTATATTTCATGGAATTCTCTATCATATCTTATTTTGTACCCGTTCACGCCCATTCGAAACAAAAAGGTTGTACAATCTGCATCCTGTAGGCGTTCACAGGTGTTGCATATGTGGGTGATCAGAGCGACCAGCTATAGTCTGCTATGCTGGTTGCCCTGATCACGCGCAGATGCGGTGCCTGTGAACGCTTACAGTTTTTCTATCAAATAAGATGGGTTAGGTCAAGAATATAGATTTTTCACTTTGAACAAATTAATCATGACAATCAGTGTAAATCTGTATCCAAAACATAGAAATTGTCTTGACTGGCATAATACTTTTGTGTATTTGTTTACAATAATTTGCTGAGGGATCGTCTAGAGGCAGGATGACGGGTTCTGGCCCCGTTAACCCAGGTTCGAATCCTGGTCCCTCAGCCACCTATAAAAATATTTCTATCTGCTCGCCAATCAATGTTCCCTTTTGGAGTCTGCGCTTATCTGTCTCCCGCCAAGGGTGAATGAATCCCCCTTCTTTACTATGAGGAAAAAATGATTATTTTAATGCAGATAAAAAAATGATTTTAAGGAGGCGCTCTTTATGTACAACGAAACGGTTATGGATCACTTCAGAAACCCCAGAAATGTTGGTGTGTTAGAAGATGCGGACGGAGTAGGGGAAGTCGGAAATCCTATTTGCGGAGATATGATGACCGTATATCTTAAAATAAAAGATGATTGTATAAAGGATATCAGATTCCAGACCTTCGGGTGTGGTTCAGCCATCGCGGTATCCAGTATGCTTACGGAAATTGCTAAGGGCAAAAGCTTAAACGATGCAAAAAACATTACAAACATGGATGTTGCCGAAGCACTGGAAGGCCTGCCGACAAACAAGCTCCACTGTTCCAACCTGGGAGCTGATGCACTGCAACTGGCAATCAAAGATTATGAAGATAAAAAGGCCGGAATAACAAAACCTGCCCCAATACGTGTTGAAAAACACGAACATACCCATGGCGATAAATGTTACTGCCCATATTGTGATATAGAAATATCGGAGAATGTAACATTTTGCGAAGCATGCCAGTCAAATCTTGAGGAACATCACCACTAGGAATAGGCTTGGAGGCTGGGAAGCCGGGAGGCTATGAAGCTAAAAGCCTCCCAGCCTCCTGGCTTCCAAGCTTTCCAGCCTTTTCCCGTTTAGGAGCATAAAGATGAAAATTATTAACCTGGATCACATTTCAGCAAATCCGATTTTGCCGGAAATAAAAGATGTGATGATAAAGGCAATTCAACAGGATTATGCAAATCCTTCCAGCCAGCATAAAAGCGGTGAACAGGCGGCTGAAGCCCTGGTAAAAGCCCGCAAGTCAGTAGCAAAACTTATCAACTGTGCCGTGGAAAAAGAAATCGTTTTTACCTCAGGGGGAACGGAATCAATAAATCATGCAATAAAGGGCGTAGCTCTTGCCAACGCAGATAAGGGCAAACATATTATTACTTCCAACATTGAGCATAATGCGGTTATCCGCAGTATTCGCAGGCTGAAATCCGCAGGCTACAAGGTAACTTCAATTTCCGTGGACAACCAATGCCGGGTAAACCCTCAGGATGTGGCTGACGCTATTTGTGATGAAACCATACTTGTTTCAATCATGCACAGTAATAACGAAACAGGGACAATCCAGCCCATTGAAGAAATAGGAAAACTCACCAAGGAGAAAAAAGTTATTTTTCATACGGATGCAGTTGATTCTGTTGGTATTGTACCAATAGATGTTCAGAAACTGGGTGTAGATCTGTTAAGTTTTGCATCAAATACTTTTTACGGCCCTGCGGGGGTGGGAGGATTGTATATTCGTCGCGGTTCCCGTGTGTTTCCGCTTTTAGACGGCGGCGTCCAGGAGCACAATAAACGGGCAGGGGCTGAAAACCTGATCGGTATTATCGGTATGGGCAAGGCTGCGCAGCTTGCCAGGCAGGATATGGATAAAAGGCTTGCCCACGTCAAAGAAATAAAAGAAAAGATCTTAAAACAGCTTCCTGATTATATTGATGAATACATAATAAACACCCACCCGGAATACAGCCTTCCCAGTCTTCTTTCAATTTCCTTAAAGTACATTGAAGGTGAAAGTGTGATGCTTATGCTGGATGATGAAAATATCGCCGTATCTACCAGGTCCGCCTGTGCCACCGGCTCCCTTCGAGCATCGCATGTCCTGATGTCTTTAGGTCTTAATCACGCTGATGCACAGGGCACGCTGGTAATTTCTTTTGGAGTGGATAATACAAAAGAAGATGTGGACAGATTTTTAACAGCCCTGAAAAATGCTGTAACAACACTAAGAGATATATCACCCTTATACAACAAGCGTAACTCAAGTGGATAGGCCGAAGGCTGAAGACTGTTAGGGAAAGCTCATTTTAAAACCATGTTTGATGCAAAAAGCACATTCCACCAAAGTACTGCAACCGTGCTTTTCAGACCCCTTCAACCTTCAGCATAAACAGCTTTAGCCTGACTACGCTTGTAGTTACCAGCAAGCTTTCCCAGACAAAATAGCGAGCCCTTTGAACTGAAATAGAAAAACTGCTGAGCAAAAAATACGGTTTTTCAAAAAACACTTTATGCTGAAAAACACTTTCCTGCATATTCCAGGTATTGGTGCTAAAACCGAAGAGAAGATATGGAACTCAGGTATTCTTTCATGGGACAGCTTCAGGTCCGTGCACCCTGACACGCTCCCTGAAGGAAAAATCAAAATCATTGACGAGTACCTTAAGGAATCGGAAAAACATCTTTCAGAAAATAATCCTGCCTATTTCTCGGACCTTATCCCCTCCGGCCTCCAATGGCGAATGTTCCCTGAGTTCAGAAATTCCGTGGTGTATCTTGATATTGAGACAACCGGGCTCGTGTATTACGACAGTATTACAACCATAGCGCTTTTTGATGGCCGGACCGTATCATGGTATGTAAACGGGCAGAACCTTGATGATTTCGTCAAAGACATATTAAAATACAGGCTGATAATAAGTTACAATGGCAAAAGTTTTGATATCCCCTTTATTGAAAGATTTTTCAGTATTAAACTGGATCATGCCCACATTGACCTGCGTTTCGTCCTTTCAAGCCTGGGGTATAAAGGAGGATTAAAAGCCTGCGAAACCGCTCTCGGAATTGACAGAGGTGATATTAAAGGCATTGATGGTTTTTTTGCTGTTCTCCTCTGGAACGATTATTTAAAAAACAAAAACCAAAAGGCACTTGAAACCCTGCTGGCGTACAACATTGAAGACGTAGTCAACCTGGAAAAACTGATAATTATCGCTTATAATATGAATCTTCGCAATACTCCTTTTAGTAACCAGGAACTGCAAGAACCGCAATTGCCGCCGCAAATACCGTTTAAGGCAGATATTCAAACTGTTGAAAAAATCAGGAACAGGTATTTTTATTAGCCTGCCATTTTTAAACCAGTACCATCATAGAATGCAAATCTGTGTCAAGGCATAATCGCCGATAGAGGTTTTGCACTAATCTTACTTCTTGATGGGCTCGAAAAAAATAACGCCGATGGTGCCCGCAGAAAATGCCCTTGGGGTGCTAAGTAAAAAACAAAATAAAAGAACAGGACACCAAAATTGAATTCGATCTCAAAAGCGCCATACCGTTCGCCATTTTCCATTCCCAACATCCGGTTGTTTATAGCCTTTAAGGTTTTATTCAATTCAAGATTCTACTACCCGGTTTTTACCATCCTGTTTCTTGATTTCGGCCTGACCGTTGCACAGTTTTCAATCCTCAATGCAGTCTGGGCAGCCACCATTGTCCTTGCCGAAGTCCCTTCAGGTGCCCTGGCCGATATTATCGGGAGAAAACGGCTGCTTGTCTTTGCAACATTCATCATGATTATTGAAATCGGCATCATCAGTTTTATACCAAAAGCAGACCCTTTAGTTGTTTTCATTGTTTTCCTGGTTAACCGCGTTTTAAGCGGTCTTGCAGAAGCAGCTGCCAGCGGAGCGGATGAAGCCATCGCCTATGATTCCCTGGCAGCAAAAGGAAACCCTGACCAGTGGGGCAGAGTGCTGGAAGTATTAATGCGGTTTCAATCCATAGGGTTTATTGTTGCAATGAGTGTTGGAGCAGCCATTTATGACCCGGTCCTGCTCGGAAAGATTTGCCGGTTTTTCGGCCTTGCAATAACCTTTTCCCAGGAAACCACCATGCGGTTTCCTTTATACCTTACATTTATCCTGGCAATTTTTGCATTTATCACTACCCTTAGAATGAAAGAACCGGATTCCGGTTCTTCCTCACCAGGTTTTGAAACAAAACAGATCAGCCAGGCCCTCGGTTTAACTCTCAAGGCAGGCCTCTGGATTTTAAAAACCCCGTTTGCCCTGTCTGTCATGCTTTTTGGGATGCTGTTTGACGGTATCATCAGGATGGTCATCACTCTTTCCAGCCAATACTACAGGATGATCGAACTGCCTGAATCCGTTTTCGGTATCATAGGATCACTCGTTGCTATGCTGGGACTTGTTATTCCCAAAACGGCAAAAAAAATTGCGGAAAACAACTCCCCATCACATGCTCTCTGGATCACAGTTTTTTTAACTATCACGGGTCTTACTACAATGAGTTTTTTCTGGCCCTATGCCGGTGTTATACCTGCTTTGATCACTTTTAGCGCCATGTACTTCACCGGTTTCTTTGTCAGCTTTTATATCAACCAGGTCACATCATCTGACCAGAGGGCCACCGTCCTGAGTTTTAAAGGGCTGTCCTACAATATTTCTTATGGCGGTTTAGGCATTCTTTATGCCCTTCTTTTAAAGGCCAAGAAACAAGGCGTTCATTCAGAACATGCTGAAAATGCAGTTTTCATGGACACTTTTTCCTGGTTCCCCATCACCTTCACTGCCTGCTTCTTTGCTTTATTGATAATTTATTACTTCCTGCTAAAAAAGCCTTCACCATCCCGACAGGATGACTGATGAAGCAGATAAGGCAAAAGATACATTCCAGGCACTGAGATAAAACTGTCTTATCTTCACAAGATTTGATATATTTAGGACTATAAATTGTATTTTTCACTCAGAGAACAGGTCGGTGCTTAAATATCTTTCTCCTGTATCAGGTAATAGTACAATGATCTGTTTGCCTTTATTCTCTTCTTTTTTTGCAATTTCCAATGCTGCCCAGACTGCAGCACCTGAAGATATACCACACAATATTCCTTCCTGAAGTGCCAGTTGACGTGACGTTTCAATTGCGTCTTCATTCGTTACAGTAACAATTTCATCGATTATTTTTGTATTTAAATTATCCGGTACAAAGCCTGC
>JAUWOH010000405.1 GCA_030612225.1 Desulfobacteraceae bacterium | reverse complement strand
TGAAAATTTGTATAGACTGTAAAATTTTCCTTTGAATCCACGACACATCATTGCCTGGTGCACGCGTTGTGCCCTGGCTGAAGCGCGTACAAAAATTATTCCGATAAGATATGCATATGTTTTATAAGTATGTAAGTTTGTGCCGGGCCTGAAACCACGGATTTTCATGGCCCTTACAAGCCGCAGGTATTCACTCTCAATGACAAAAATATAACGAACGGTCATCAGAAAAAGAAAAACAATTTTTTCAGGAATCCGCAGGCGGCTTAAAGCATGACCCAGCGTAACAAGAGACATGGAAGAAATCAAAGTAATAACTGCCAGTAAAATAGCATTCGATTTTAAAGTAATCTGAGCAGAAAGAATAATGCCTGGCCGGGTTATTGTGAAAGGTCCTATATTCAAAACAGACTCGCCATTATATGTAAGAGGCAATATCAACCATATTACAAGAATAAACCCGTTTACAACGGCGAGCCTTTTGGCGACTGCGAAAAGATTTAAACCGGAAAGGCAAACCATTAAGACCGATAAAAAGCAGGCTGTAAAAAGGGCTGGAAACCGATATGAAAGGGCGACGATAAAAGAATAAGCTGTTGCAAAAACGACTCTTGTTATCGGATTGACTTGATTAATTCTCGCTTTTTCTACAACAAACGGTTCGCTGATCATATTAATTTCAAAATTTGTCCTTTTAGTGGCAGAAAAAATTTATATCTTACCGCCGAGACGCAAAGAACGCAGAGATTAAAGGTTTTTTGTTTTCCGTTGAGAGGACGGAAAACAAAAAGAAACGCTTTATTCAGATTGTCATATGAAGATATATTGTATTTTTTTTTGACAGCTTGACTTTTAAATTGTCGCCTATCACGACAATTTAAAAAAATAAACTTCTTTGCGTCCTCTGCGGCTCTGCGGTGAATATAAAAAAAGATATGTTAGTCCTTTCTTCGTCGGTAATGAAAATAAGCGCCAACCCCCATAAGGCCAAAAATATAGCCGATACCACCGAGGATTTCACTGACAGTCGGGCCACGGCCCAATGATTCGTTCAGCATTTTAATTATTGGTTTCAGTTTTTTATCCAGGGCTTTTTCTATCGCCTGCTCAATTTCGTCTGCGCATGGCTCTGATGGTTGTGGAGTCTGTGACATCTCATCCCTCCGGTCCTCAATCGGTTCAGAGGGGATTGTATTAAGCGGCATTTTTTGAGGTTTTTTTAAGGTTAATTCTGCGGGCATTTCCCCGGACATTTCTTCAATGTCTTCTTTCGGAAGCGACCATTCGGCACGATGGCCCGCGCCGGCGTAAAGAACAATTTTTAATGTTGTTTTTTCAGGAACCTTGAAGGAGAATTCTCCTTTGTCATCTGTTTTTCCTTCAAGGAGTAATTTCTTTTGTGTATTATAAATTGTGATCTTACCGCCTTTGACTTTTTTTCCTCCGCTGAATTTACTTTGCGTAAAAACCGTGTCACCATCCACCCATGCAAATATCATGACCTTATGAGCGTATGCAGAGTTAATTCCTGAAAAGAAAATTACAAAAAAGAAGACAAATCCCCAAGATAGTTTTTTTGAAATATATTTATTCATTTTAGTCTTTCTGCCCCTGACAAACCTGAAAAGCAGACCGCTTTGCTTGAGGAGCACTACGTTCGAAGAGCGCTTCGCTTGAGGCAAAAAATCAAGGCCGCTTGTCGCGGCGTAGCCAGAGGCGAAGTCTGGAAGGCCACTCCTCAAGTCCTGAAAGGACGCTCATCAAGTCCCGAAGGGACGCTCCTCAAGGCCGGAAGGCCGCTCATCTGTTTCCCGGCAACATAGACGGTTGAACCTTTTTCAAAAAAGTTATGAAAAAAGCTGTAACAATCCCTTCGATTACCATTATCGGAGTATGAGTAATAACAACCAAAGATGAGATCTCCAGAAAATTTTCATCTGTGGACATTAGTGCAACGCCTACCAGAATAGCACTCATAAAAACAGCAAAAAAGCCGCTTGCAAAACCGGAAACCCATGAGAGTACCGGTTTTTCCCAGATCATAGGACGGAACATATAATGGCAAATAACTGCCGGAGCTGCCATAATAATAGTATTTACACCAAGAGAAGTGATGCCGCCAAACTGGAATAAGACCGCCTGAAGCGACAGGGCAACCAGGATTGCCGGAAATGCCGCCCACCCCAGCAGAAGCCCTACGATGCCGTTTAGAACAAGATGAACATTTGAAGGGCCCACAGGAACATGAATAAGCGATGCAACAAAAAACGAAGCAGACAGGATGCTTACATTGGCAATGCGGTCATAATCGAGTTTTTTCAAACCGATTGCCGTACCGGCCGCAGCAAGCACCCCGCCTGAAATAAGAACAGATCCTGATAAAACGCCTTCAGAAATATGCATAATTTTATTCTACTATATAAAAAATAATCCTATGGCCCAGACCAGAGATAAACGGCTATTCAGAATTGATTAAGCCATGTTACGAGTTACGTGTTGCGAGTTGTTAATCGGAAATAATTCCTTTTTTATAACCCGTACCCCGTAACCCGAAACTCGCAACGTGTGGCGTTTATGATGTAACCGCTTAAAGGGGGTGATCAAGACATGGCCCCTTGGACTCGGATATTTACTATTACTTCCAGTTGTGAAAGTTAACCCAGATTACTGCGCCGAGTTCTACGCCTTTTTCTTCACCGGACTTAAGCTTTAGTTTGTAATCCGCTTCATTTAACGCTGCGAAACCCCACCAGCCCGCTTTAGGCACGGCATATGTAAAGACACCGTTTTTATCCGCCTTGACCGTCTGGGTGACCATATAGTCGGTTGGGGCTTTTGCTTTGCCGTCTTTGTTGTAGTATTCAACCTCTACTTCAGCATAAGGAACTGCTTTTCCGTCAAGCTTTACGGTTCCTTGAAAAACATTGCCGGCATAAAGTCCAAAAGGCTTTGAAAGAGGAACGATTTCGGTTTTCAAGCCTATTTCTTCATCCCAGCCTTCGTCATCCCCAAAAGCCGTAACTACTGTCTTGGTGTAATGGATAATGAAGCAGTCTTCAGCAGGTTCCCAGTACGGTTTTGGTTCCATATAGAACATGTAAACACCAGGTCTTTTGACCTTGTAGTTTGTTTCCCACGATGTATGGCCCATGACCTTTGTTTTTTTAAGGCTGCCCAAAAGGTCCTTCTTTTTGCCGTTGGCATTTACAGAAAAAACTTTTGGTTTAACAAGTTCCAT
>JAUWOH010000116.1 GCA_030612225.1 Desulfobacteraceae bacterium | reverse complement strand
CGGTTATTGATTTCTTTTTAATTTCACCAAATGTTGAAAATCTTACTATAGAAAATATCAACCTGGATTTCAAGAATTCCGATCATCAACCAGTGAAGGCAAGGTTTAGATTAAAGAAATAAATTGCGGAAAAACATAGTGCGTAGCGTTCAGAGACATCAGTGTATAAATGGTTTACCTTGTTTGACAAAAAGCCCATGAAGAGAGATCCTCGATGCTGCTCCAGAAAAAACGCCTCTGGGGGATGGGGAACCTCCCCGAACACCCAGCAAGGATGTTAAGGAGAAGACAACTTTTATCCGTTAATTGTATTATGTTCTCCATTTTTGGTGGCACGCAGACAATGCATTATTTTTTACGCAGCCAGTTGATCTTATTTAAAATTTTTACCACTACCTTAATAGGCAAGGACTCTTTGCCAGGCTCATCCAGCGGCATTTCGCATTCAGGTCCATACATTTTTTCCATCATTTTCAGGACCTCTTTTTTAATCAGCTTCCTGAAAGGCACCTTGGCAATCATGCCGTACATGGCAGCATTTCCTTTGGCGCCAAGCTTTGGGTCTAATCTGACTATTTCAACTGAGACTTTCAAGTCTTCAAGATATTTTTCAGTTACCTGCTGATGAGAAGGAGTAACCATGGCATGGAGACCTTCAGGACGCTGGAGTCTGTCCACATGCCATCCACGCTTTTCCATCTGATCACCTACAGCAAAGATATTAACTTCCCTATACGTCGAAGTAAAAGCAAACACGCTCATGGCCGGCTTTCCCATAACCTTCAAGCCTTCAATCCCATTGATACCGTCAATCAATATTTTGGTAGTTTCCATGATTGTGCCGGCAATCTTACGATAACCATCCATACCTATAGCGTTTAAGGCAGCCCAGGCCGCTGCGATTGCCCCTCCGGGTCGTGTTCCCAGAAGCGCAGGCGAAGCAAAAACACCCCCTGGCCAGTCCTGGTGGATGAAAAACTGATGTTTTAAATAATCCATGTTTCGGTACAAAACCGTTGAGGCCCCTTTTGCAGCAAACCCATATTTATGAACATCAGCAGATATGGAAGTCACTCCAGGCACCCTGAAATCAAATGGCGTAACTTTATATCCCTCCATTTCAATAAACGGAAGCATAAAACCGCCGAGGCAGGAATCCACATGAAAGGGTATCTTATGGTCTACGGCAATCTGGCCCAGCTTTTCAATGGGGTCAATTACCCCGTGGGGATAAGACGGCGCTGAGGCTACGATCATAATGGTATTTTTATTAATTTTCTTTATCAGAGCATTCAAATCCACCTGGTAATTTTCCTGCAGGGGTATGGAGACCATTTTAACACCAAAATATTTGGCCCCCTTTTCCCAGGCAACATGTATGGATTCCGGCGCAATCATTTCAGGATAAAAAGAACCAAAGCGTTTTTTTCTTTTGGCAAGCTCACGATAGGTCAATACCGGCAAAAGGCAGCTTTCCGTACCTCCTGAAGTCATTGTTCCCACCACATTTTCATCCCCATGCAACAAATTTGCAGTCATACGGATCACTTCATGTTCAAACCGTTTGAGGCTCTTAAAAGCCATGGGATTAAGGGCATTTTCACTGAAATAAAGTCCATGGGCCTGCTTTAAGAAATCCGTATGCTCATTGTTCAGGTGGTAAACCAGGGACCATGTCCGGCCTTCATGATAATTAACATCTTTTTGACGAAAAGACTCCATTTCTTCTAATATGTCATTATAAGGCCTGCCTTTGGACGGTATTGAATGCATTTGAACTCCTTAATTTTATCCTAGAATTGCCTTAAAAACATAAGCAAACGTGATCCCCAGATAATTACCAATGGCATATCCGATAATACCTGTTGTCAGGCCTGAAAGAATAATTTGGCGATTTTTCAAGGCACCTGCAACCACCGGAACAAAAGGGGGTGAACAGATGGCTGACACTGAGGTTATAATAAATGTATCTGTATCGATTTTGAAAATCCTGCAAAAAAGCGCATGTAATATTAATGACCCGAAAATACAGAATACCACAAAAAACATTAATGCCCAGTTAATGTTGATCAGGTCTTTTAAATTGGCCATGGATCCGACCACCAGGCAGAAGATAAGAATAATATACATTCCCAGTTGAAAGGTCTTTTCTATATTCCGAATTTTTGGAACAAAGGAGGCTCCAATACCAAAAGAAGTAATTAAAAGGATCGTAATGGAGGTTGAATACTCTTTTGGGAAAAAACCTGAAATCCCGACTGCAGTTCCTAAAATCAGGATTGATAAAACAGATGCACCAAAAAGTTTTATACAAATCTCTTTCTTTAATATATTCTGAAATGAATTGATATCCTCGGTCTCCAGGTATGAGCTTTTATTTCCCGTGTTTTTAATTTCAAATTTTGGCAAAAACCGGTTAAACAATCTCTGGGCAATGGTGATGGTAAAAATAATATAGAGCAGACTGATCAGAGTATCATAGGTATGAACCACGATGAAGGTTGTAGGATCCACACCAAGGGCTGTCTTAATAGCAGCCATATTCGGGGTTCCCCCGGTGTAAACACTAATGGCCATGCCACTGAGCTTCCATACTTCAGGCACTTTATCCAGTATTAAAAAGCAGCCCATACCGGCAACTGCAACAATGATAATGGTTGCGCCCAGCATGGACAGTATGGCTTTTCCTGCCAGTTGCAGCCAGGCCTTCACATCCATTGAAAACAACAGCAACGGCAGGGCTATAGCAACGGCAGCACCACTCAGGGAATCCTGTAAATTAGCGGCGGATTCAGGCAGAATACCGATGTTACCAAGGGTGATACCCACAATATAACAGATAATAACGGCGCCCAGTTTATCGAGGAATTCAAATTTCAGACAAAGATAGATAACCAGTACGGGAAAAAAGAGATAAAACAGAATCAAAAACAGTGTCATAGCGGCTCCTTTGGAAGATATCAACATTCCAGGGTACATTCCCTTTTATTTGTAATACTTTATTCATTCCATCAATGTCAACATGAAGAAAAAATCGGATTTTCCATAAATTTTTTAATCCGGGGGCATAAGTTTAAGAGCCCGAAACCCACGCGTTCCTGCACCTGACACCTTCCAAATTCCCTGTACGGGAATCATGCTTTCCCTTGTTTTCATCCACTCCAGCTAATAAAAGTCAGCTTTGATGAATATACTCTTTACGGTTTTTCTGATTTCTGCCATAATCTTTAAATCTAATGGGCATACATCCTTTATTTTGTTGGTTAATGAAGCTCCCCGCCGCAAGCGGACGGGGTAAATAAAAATCATAGCTCAAGTTTCGCACCCCTATTTTGCAAAAAGTGATGCCCTGATGACGCTTAAGATATAAGATCAGATGTGAATCGAGACGGTTATATTATTTTCTGGAAGATGATATGTTGGTCATAGCATCCACTCTTTCGCAGTGTCCTGATATTTGGGATAGATGTACAGCTTTATATAATTTAGCAACTCACGCACTTTATCCCTAATATCAGGATACGCTAGTAAATGACTATATTCATATCACCTGGAAGAAAATGATATAACCGTCTCGATTCACTCCTTACGATACGAATCAACTCTTCAGGAATTAAAGCTTTGCTGTAGATAAGGGGTACGAAACTTGAGTCATAATTTACAAACTATATTTGGAGGTATGCCCTATCTTAAAAAAACTTGCACTTTGAGTTCTTATACGATGTGGTGACAAAGACCGGAAAATAAAATTTAACTATTTTTGGAATCAGGAGATCTTGATGAAAATATTGGACATACTTGAGCAGAAGGAAGATCAGGCAATCATTAAATACTTAATGTCAATGGTTGACAAACAGAATATTAATTCAATTTGTGATTATGGATGCGGTGATGGACGTATTTTAAAAAAAATAAAAAAAAAGCTGCCTTCCGGAATAAAGTATACAGGAATAGATTTCTGGTCAAATGAATATAGCAAAAAAATAATGCCTGAAGATGAAGAATCCATAAGTTTTATAGATAATGGAAGTCCCGAGATAGATGAATTTATAGAAAACAATCATTATGGCCTTGTTTTTTCATCGTTTGCTCTGCATCATTTCAGATTACCAGTTAAAGAACTTAAGCGTATTGAATGTCTTGTTGCACCAGAAGGATATCTTATTCTGATAGATATGTTTCGGGATTTCACGGATGTAGAAAAAATAGCGGATAATGTATTTTTTTTTAACAGCAAGATGATGATGATGGCCTTAAGGGGGGATTATCATCGTATTCCTTATACAAAGGAAGAAACCTGTGACCTGCTGCTTGCACTGGATGTGGAAATAACAGACCAGAAAGTAGTTGATGTAGAAATAACTGAAAAAGAGCTGGCTGAATTTAAAACAACCGTTCCTGAATGGTATAAAATAAAAGCAGAAAAAGAATATCAAGATGATGTATCAAATAACAGGCATCCTGCTTTAATGGATGTATTTAAATCCGTCCAACAGCTTTCCACGGACTTGATTAATAGATACGGTACAACACCGGATAGTCTGTTGGTCACCACTGCAAAAAAGATGATCTGACTATATGATGTCCATCCGTTAATATAATTCAGATCAATTGGTAAAGGCAGAAAGATTCGAATAACTTGGCAGTTCAGGGGACAGCCAGTACATAGCCGCTATGATAGCCGCGGGAAATTGAAATAGAATCATTTTCTTAACAAAGTCAGTAACGCCCTGGATGCATATGTAAAGACCGGCCTTGATCAGTGGCGCCGTCCCGATCTTGTTGGAGGAGGCTTGATTCGTAGTCTGGGCGGGAAAATGCTGTCTTGACAATAAATCAGCTATGCGGTATCTTAACCCCACTCTCTTGTATGATAATGAAAATTGCCGTTGCTTTTCCAACCTTACTACATATTGAGATTCAACCGGTTACAGTTCACAACCTCAAATTATCTCTTCCTTATATCACAACAAGGGAATTCTTATCATTTATTTTTGAACTGCCAGATGTAATAATTGAAAGGGGATATAGGTGATTCCCATAAAATTAAGATATCCTGTGTTTATTTACGCTATTTCTATATTTCTTATCGGATGCGCCGTAAATTTGAATGATGCAATCCAGGAAGGTAGAGTAGGAGATGTTAAGAACGTCATAAACAAGGATAGAACAAAAGTTTATGAAAAAGATAAATGGGGCTACACTTTGCTTCATGATGCAGTTGTGACAGAACGTCTTGAAATTGTAGAATACCTATTACAACAGGGAGCTGATGTTAATACAAAAAATTTAAAGAGATCTACACCACTGCATGATGCAGCTTTTAAGGGACGGGTTGAGCTGGTAAGATTTTTGTTGGCTAAAGGAGCAGATGCAAATGCTCAAGACATTAGTAACAATACCCCTCTTCACGAAGCAGTTGCAGCATACGGAGTTTACATAACTAACTTTCGTTATATTGAAGTAGTGAAACTTCTGCTTTCATTCGGTGCTGTGGTAAATAATAAAAACAATAAAGGAGAGACACCCCTGCATCTTGCATCAAAAACGCATAATTTCGAAATTGTGAAACTATTGGCATCTAAAGGGGCAGATGTGAACAACCAAGATAATGCTGGTAATACCCCACTGCATGAAACAGCTAAAACCGGCGAGTTGAAAATACAGCTGTATTTGTTATCCCGGGGGGCTCAAATAAAAACAAAAAATAAAGAGGATCAGACTCCAGCAGATATCGCTGCTCAAAACAACCACGCAGAAATGCTAAAATTGTTATATGCGAAAGGAGCGGATGTCCCAGCTACTGACGATACAAGCAACAAAGTAGTGAAATATGCAACGAAACCTTCAAAACAAAAGGAAATGACTCTATCAAGGTATTCGGTTGCTGATTTCGGGCGTTACTATGCCCTTATTATCGGCAACAACAATTATCATCATCTACCACAGCTAAAAACTGCAAGGCATGATGCAACCCGGGTTGCCGATATTTTACAAAATCACTATGGTTTTTCAGTAAATCTACTTGTTGACGCCAAGCGTTCTGAAATTCTTCTGTCATTAAACAATTTCAGGAAAAAGCTGCATAAAGATGACAATCTTTTGATCTATTATGCCGGTCACGGCTGGCTTGATGAAGAGGCCGATGAAGGTTACTGGCTTCCAACAGATGCTGATTCTGATAACGACGTTCATTGGATATCTAATTCATCGATAACCTCTAAACTTAAGGCTATTAATGCGAAACATATTCTGGTAGTCACTGACAGCTGTTATTCAGGAAAACTTTCAAGGGGTTTGCATATCAGCCACAGAAATCCTAATTATTTCTATCGTATTTCACGTAAAAAAGCGCGTTCGGTGTTATCTTCTGGTGGTTTAGAACCGGTAATTGATAGCGGAGGCAGTAACAACCATTCTGTTTTTGCCTCCGCTTTATTGAATGCGCTCATGGAAAATGAAGGAATAATGGACGCCACTATGCTTTTCCTCAAAATTCGCCGTCCGGTAATGCTCAATTCAGATCAAACACCGGAATATTCAGATATACGCAAAGCAGGTCATCAAGGTGGCGATTTTCTCTTTGTGCGACATAAGTAAAATAGTGGCTTCAGGGTGATTCGATATTCAATGTTTTGGAACAATTAGAAGAAGTCCAAAAAACACCCTCTGCCTCAGGTTGGTCAAGGCTTCGCTATAGATAAGGGGTGCGAAACTTGAGTAGCTTATATTACATTTAGTTAATTTCGGAAACTTTTAAGCAGAAGGTTGTCCCGAAACCCACTTGACCTGATATCTTCCAAAGCTCCTATACAGGCATCATGCTTTGCCTTTCTTACATCCACTACAGCTTATAAAAGCCCGCTTTGAAGAATATATTCTTTACGTTTTTTCTTATTTCTGCCATAATCTTTTAGCCCCATAGGCATACTTCCTTTATTCTATTGGTTAATTTGAAAAACTATACAGGCTTGCCTTATCTTAACAAAACTTGTAATCTGAGCTCTTATACGAGACGATTTTATTGTGCTAATCTTTAGGGGATATTAAGAATTATGGAATTATCGTCCGAACTTAAAAGTGATATACTTACTGAGATAAATAAGATTCCAATAGTTGATACGCTAAAAATTCAAATCATTTCACTTGCCGATGGGTATTGTGAGACAAAGGTTCAAAGGAAGTTAAGCTATGATGGAGTCTTTAAATCATTCCATGGTGGATTGTTAATGACCATTGCCGATAGCACGGCTTGCTTTGCAATTTTCACGAAAACAGGACCATTTGTCAAGCTAACTACCACGGATATGAATATACGGTTTCTTGCTCCATGTCTCAGTGAGGTTACCGTAAAGGCAAAAGTAATAAAGTTAGGTCGAACTTTGTGCCCGGTTTCAATTGACCTTTACGACGCAACAAAAAAGCATGTTGCTGTAGCACAGGTTAATTATATCTTGATAGATAGTCTGCCGGTAAACGATACCTAACCTTTAAAGATAGAATCGGAGTTCCAGGGACATACATGTACAGGCAAGAGATCATACCGGAAAAAGCTTTTATAGCGAAAGGACAAAAAAGATGAAAGTAAAAGCAAAAGGGATGGTTATGGCATCTTTTATAGCAGACTCACTGGCGCTTGGTGCTCACTGGGTTTATAATACCCACGTGGTTGACCGGAAATTCGGACGTGTGGAACATCTGGAAAAACCGCTCGGCAAATCATATCACGGAACTAAAGATGCGGGTGATTTTACCCATTACGGAGATCAGACACTGGTATTGCTGAAATCCGTTGCAGAATGCTCGGGCTTTGACCTCATCCGCTTTTCCCAAAGCTGGAGGAGCCTTTTTGAAAACTACGACGGATATTTCGACAACGCTACAAAAGAAACCCTTGAACATTTTGCTGAAGGCAGCGGGCTCGAATCCTCTGGTTCCAATTCTACCGATCTTGCCGGCGCGTCCCGGATCAGCCCAATTGTGTACACATACCGTGAAGACCTGGAAACCATGATCGCTGCATCCAGGGCTCAAACAGCCATGAGTCACAATAACCCGCTGGTTATTGAAAGCGCAGAATTTTTTGCAAGGGTCCTATGGCATGTCCTTAGAGGAATTGCGCCCACGGAAGCAATGGAACGTGTGTGCGAAGAAGAATTGAAGGAAGACACCATTTGTGAATGGGTGGATGCGGGCGTAAAGAGTACTGATGTTGACACCAGATCTGCCATCGATAGTTTCGGCCAGGCGTGTGAAATCGATATGGCATTTCCTTCAACGGTTCATTTGATCGCCAAATATGAAAACGATCTTAAGGCCTCTCTAATTGAAAATGTTATGGCCGGCGGTGACTCCGCATCAAGAGGCATGCTGGCTGGTATGGTCCTCGGAGCACATTTGGGGTATGGCGCCATTCCGGAAACATGGCTAAGTGAGCTAAATAAAGCCGACAGAATTACTGGCTTGCTTGATGCTATAGATGATCAGCCCCCACTATGAGGCTGTCCCGGGCCGGTACGAGTCGGGAAGGCGTAGCTTCGATAGACATAACATAATGCGATCTTTAGGAGAATCTATTAGGTAGCTTTCGGGAAAGGGGCTTCATTTTATATTTATCAACACTGTTATACTATAAAGGAGAACTATTATGGCAGCATTACCCAGTAATGTCCGGTTAGGTTTTTGCATGTATTAAAAAGACGGTGAAAAAAGTGAAAAAAAGTAAATATTTTGCTTGACATTTAAGAATAAATTTTCGTGGCGACTTGTAATATTAACAATAATTACAAGGAGTTAAAGCTA
>JAUWOH010000102.1 GCA_030612225.1 Desulfobacteraceae bacterium | reverse complement strand
CTAGTGAATATCGATTTTTTGATGCTATTTGCTCTACACGCTGAACACTCATACTGACAGCTGGCTGTGAGATATTGAGTTTGGAGCTAAATACGCCATTGTAAATCCCAGCTCCTAACCGCCCAGTAACAGAAAAGGCTTTTTGCTTTGACTTTTACCGGCTGCTTTCCAGGCTGAAATATGTATTCCGGGTTAGTGGAAAGCGGACAAGTAATAAAGGGTGAAAGGGTTCGGAATCAGAGTCCATGAAAAACATTTTGTATCGGTTTCTAAAAGAACCTTTCCCAGCCGATCCAAAAAGCTATTCCTATCGACGTCGTCATTAAATATTTTTCTTCGCTCGATGCCTCTTACAATAATATGATGAAGGGCACCAGGAGCATCGCTACGGGCTTTACGTGGCATGACAGGGCCATATCATATATCAGATAAAATAGAAACTTATAATTTTAGGGGCGTCCCGCAACCTGAGTTTAGGGGGAACCTGTTTACTGCCTAAGCGGCCTCCGGCGTAAAGATGGCGTGACTCTGAGTTAGGCTTTTGTGCGGAACGTGGGAACCTGTCGTTTCGATGTTAAGGGAGAAATTCAAGTGGAGATCCCACGAGAATGAGAGTACCGATGCGAGGCACAGGGGCGGATCATCCAGTATTAGTGTTGAAGGTCCTGTAATGGGACTGGAGCGAAGGGGATGAGCCAGCTTGCAGTAAGTGATGGTCAACCAGGTAACTGGGAGGAACCGGATTTATTTCTGCGTAAGCTTGAGACCGTGAGGTTTCAAGAAGAAGGCTGGCAGGAGCCGTGTGAATCGAGAGATTCACGCACGGATCTGTGGGAGCGTGGGGGTGAGACTCCCCTGCGCCACCCGACTCACCAGTCTGAATTTTCTTGACATTACATGGTGGCCATAATATATTAAACTTTAATATTGTGCTCACATGAAGCTAAATCTCACTCACAACTACTTTTCCTTAACTATTTTTGGCTATTTCTACCCATCATTGATTCGATGCTAAACTTCTAAATGCTCTCCCCTCTATAAGATACTGGTTTTTCTCAAATTTAATTTATCAATTTAGGTAAAGATTAATATGGAGAAACCCCTCAAAATGTGCCAACCTTGCTCCGATAAAGCTTTTATCTGTTTTGTTAGGAGCTTAAATCTATATACAAAACAATTCTTGCTCATAAAAAGTAAACAAATAAGGAGGTAAAAGTTATGATATTTATGGGGACTCAATGGATTCCACATAACAAGACCGAGGAGTGGTCGAAAATATTCCTCAAAGGGAATCAAAATTCTCTTCCAGCTTGCATAAAGAAATGGCAAACTTTAACAAGTACCGATGGCGAGAGTGGCATAAAAGGTTATAATCTTATCTTTACCGAGAAAGGAAAAGGGGATGAAGCGATTGTAGAGATATGACCAGATGCAGGTAAGAAATCCTTTTTTCAGACCGGATTTTTTGAGATTTCAGGCACGTTTTGAATTCATTGAGCCGGATGTCTAAAGCCTGTATGGAGCGTACTGAAAAATCAACCAGTCGGCAATATTCAATCAACTGGTTGGCATAGCGATAAAGCATGATGACACCTCCTTTTTGATCGTTTGATCATGCTTCATCATTAAACGCCTATTAATACGATACAAACTGCGCTAACTGCGAGGTTTGTTGGGTTAGCTTCCTCTCCTTCCGTCAGTTTCACTCGTAAGGCGGTAATTATTTTCATTGTAATTTCATCCTGAAGAGCAAACAGATCTTTCAGGTCGCTGTCATAACGCTCCGCCCATAGATGCTTCCCTGTGATGGCATCAATGAGCTGGGCTGTAATGCGCACCCGGTCTTCTGTTTTTTGGATACTACCTTCCAGCACATAGCGGACGCCTAACTCCTCTGCGACCCGCTGTATTTTTACAGCTTTGCCTTTGTAAGCAAAGGTCGAGTTGCGAGCAATCACAAACATATTGTGGATGTTGGATAGAGCCACAATAATATTCTCAGTAATCCCATCGGCGAGATATTCCTGATCCGGATCACCGCTCATGTTATCAAACGGCAAAACGGCAATTGAAGGTTCAACAGGAAGGGGATAGGCCATCTTTTCTACTGAGGCAACCTCCATTGGAGGAGGTCGAAAGTAGAAATTCCAGATAACCGCAACAATGACTACAACAACTAAAGCGACACCTCCGGCCAGAATTGCTTTTTTCCGCCAAAACGGGACTATTTTTTCTTTTTCTCCAGCGACTGTAATCCTCGGCTCCATCAATACCCGATATGCCCCCACCGGCTTGGCAATATTCTTAACTGTTTGATCGCCTAAATACTCGTACCCCAAAGGCAGCTTGGTCTCGATGTGATCAAAGGCTGTCTTTGAAATACAAATTCCTCCAGGATCGGCCAGAGCTTCCAGCCTGGCAGCAATGTTGACGCCATCGCCATAGATTCGATCGCCTTCCTCGATCACATCCCCAAGGTTAATGCCTATACGAAACTCCATTATGCGGTTTTCAGGTATTTCAGCGTTACGGGCCTGAAACTCATTCTGAACTGCCACCCCGCATTGGACGGCATCCACAACACTGGCGAACTCAGCAAGAAGATTGTCCCCGGGTGAGTCTACTACCCGGCCCCGGTGCTGCTTGATAAGCGTGGACATTACCTCACGATATGTCTCTATCGTGCTGACGGTTGCCGCCTCATCCTGCCCCATGAGTCGGCTATATCCGGCTACATCCGCGCTGAAAATAGCGCTAAGCTTTCGTTTAAAGTCCTTTGTGGCCATGGGATTGTCCCCTTCAATGATTGTGGTGAGTGTTAACCGGTGCTCAAAAATAAAAAAGCCTCCAAAAAGGCATAATAATGCCTCGGAGGCTTTATAGCACCTTCTGTAAACATCTTTTCATGATTTCCCTCAGAAGGTTTAGGTAATGTTGTTGTGTTTACGAAACCTTTGCAGATAAGCGCAGACTTCGAAACGGCACTTTATGCCCGATTAGCGCTGAAGCTTCACTGAAGTGCCTGCGTCCCCGATGAGCGGGATCTACGCTACGCTTCGACAGGCTCAAATTTTGGCACACAGTGAAGCTTTAGCGCTATCCTCGAAATACTACATGTATTCCTCCGGTTAAAATTTTCGCCTTCCCCCGCTCAAAGTCCGGGATCTTCGACTTGAACTCGAACATAAATTACCATTTTTCAAAGATTTCTTTACCGGTGGTTTAACAAATTTAACTATATTCATTAAGATTGAAAATGTAGCTGTTGTCAAATAAAATTTGAGAATTGTTTTCTTTTCTTCTTGCCAGTATTAAACAATTGTGTTATATGCAGTTATGATTAGAACAAAAATGCTTAATCCATAATAGTGAAAGGTGATTAATCATGAATCCATTCAAATACGGATCAATTGTTCTGGGAAAAGATTTCTGTGGTAGAAAAGACTTACTGGAGCAAATTTCCAATCATATCAAAGCATCCCAGAACATAGCAGTTTTCGGTGAAAGGCGTGTCGGAAAGTCATCTCTCGTTTATGAAGCGGTCAGGAGGTTAAGGGGAACCGATCTTTTATACATGGATCTCCTTGGTATTAAATCTACAGATGCCTTATTAAAGAGAATGCTTCGAGCAATAGTGACCTTGGAAAACAATGTGAGTTGGGTAACCAGAATGATCAAGACTCTGTCTCATCTCAGACCAACCATTACTACAGATCCTGTCACCTCCATGCCTATCGTTTCTTTCGATGCTTCCGTGGAGCTGAAGGCCGATTCAATCCAGGAGGTACTCGATTTAATCGAATCCATAAGTAAGAAAAAGTGTTTTGTAGTCGTCTTTGATGAATTCCAGGACATATTAGATATAAACGACGCCGATGAGGCAATTGCACTTTTGAGGAGCAAGATACAATTTCATAACAATATAGCTTATGTCTTTGTTGGGAGCATGAGGCATAAGATGGACGAAATATTTACATCCCCCAATTCAGCTTTTTTTAAGTCGGCTATACCGCTCACCGTTGATCCGATGCCATATGAAGAGTTTTCGAAATTCCTGGTAAAAAAGTTCGAGAAAGGAGGGCGTAAAGTTTTTAAAGAGACCTTAAAGCAAGTGTTTGAAATTTCCAATAACATTACAGGGGATATACAGCAGCTCTGTGAGGCCCTATGGGAAGTTACTCCAGAAGGAGATGCCGTTTCATCTGACAAACTGAAGACGGCTCTTGAGTTAATATTTTCCAGGGAACAAAAGTCATATGAAACCTTTATCAGCCTTCTGACAGACTTTCAACTCAAGTGCCTTACGGCCTTAGCAAAACAAGGCGGTAGGAGGGTTTACTCGATGGATTTTGTGAAGGCCGTCGGGCACCATAGTTCTGCATCGGTGAACCGGGCAATAACACGAATGATCAACATCAATATTCTGTTCAAAAGCGGGAAAGAAATCAGATTTGTTAACCCCTTCTTTATGGCATGGCTTCTTCCTAGAGGCCGATAAACCTTTTGGACAATGTGGTTTTTCCTGTTTGCCGGGGTCCGGTCAGTAAAACGATCTTTTTTTCAAATCTTCCAGTATAAATTTTTCTAAATATCTTTTCATGAAGCCTATTCTGTCATAAATTCCGAAATAGCCAAGACTTTTTCGGAATGCTGATCGAAAAAGTCGAAAGACAGCGTCCAAATTTAGGGTTGTAATTCTTTAACATCGAACTGATACATATAAATTGGAGAAGAGGTGTCCAACCTGACCCTTGAAGTGGTTGACTTCAAACGTCGCAAGCTCATCGTTCAGCAAGGAAAAGGCTGCAAGGGCCGTGTGGTATACATCAGCAATGACGCCCGTGATGCGTTGAAAGCCTTCTTGAAGCTTCGTTCCAGCAATCGGACAAAGATAATCTTTTGGGTGGAGAAAGGAACTTATAAAGGACAGGTTCTCGGTACGTGGCATTTAAAGATATCTGCTACCCAGTAGAATATACTATAGCTCTTCATTTTACTTACTTCTTCCTTCTTCGCCTATGGCTTCAGACTACGCCTTCCAGGCTACGCCGTGACAAGACGCAGGACAGGCCCTTTTGCCTTTGTGCCTTTTCCCTGCCTCGGCGTCTTGTCGGGGCGTAGCTCAGAAAGAGTAGCCTGAAGCTTAAGGCGAAGACGGGCCGTGCCTCGGCGTAGCCAAGGGCGAAGACGGGTGCCTTATATCCTACAGCCCCTTTGAGGGGCAAATCAATTCCACGCCCTTCGGACATGGATTCTTTCTTTAAGTGCTTTGTTCTTCATCCACACGCTTGATTTCCCGCCGCAGTATTTTACCCACAGCACTTTTGGGTAACTCATCGATAAATACAATTCTCCGCGGAGCCTTGTAGGAAGCAAGGTTTTTTCTGCAATAAGCGATTACATCTTCTTCAGAAAGCGTTTCTCCAGGCATGAGAACCACATAGGCCTTGACGGTTTCTCCCCGATAGGGATCTGAAGCTCCAATAGCGCATGCCTCAAGGATCTTGGGATGTCCCATCAATACTTCATCAATTTCCTGGGGGTATACGTTAAAGCCGCCTGCTATGATTATGTCTTTTTTTCGATCTACAATGGTCAAATAGCCATCTTCATCCATAAAACCGATATCCCCGAGATAGAACCAGCCGTCCTTTAAAGCAGCCGCAGTCTCCTGGGGTTTTTTGTAATATCCTTTCATGACCTGGGGGCCCCGTACACATATCTCTCCTTCTTTACCGGAATCAAGCTCAGTGGTCCCGGTTTCCAAATCAACAATTTTAATATCTGTATTTGGCAAAGGCACTCCTACGGTACCGATCTTCACCTTTCCTTTCCAGGGAGTACATGTGGCAAAGGCCGTATTTTCAGTTGCACCGTAAACATCATTGATGACGGCACCGTGAAGCTCTCTAAGCTGGTTAAGTGTATCTTCTGCCAATGGCGCAGCCCCTCCGAAATACCCTTTAACAAATGAAAGGTCCATCTCCCTGAAGGGCTTGTGGTTTAAAAGACCGACAAAAATAGTGGGAACCCCGGGCAGAAAAGTAGGTTTGAATTTTTTGAGCATGCCGGTAATCACCACCGGATCAGGGCGAGGCACCAGCACAACAGACCAGGCGTTCCAGATGGGCAGGTTTTGACTCACTGAATACCCTGCTGAATGAAAAACAGGATACACCCCTAGCAAACGTACATGGTCACCAAAGCTCAGTTCCGGAAACCAGGCACTGAACTGCTGCACCACCGAGGACAGATTTGCATGGGTCAACTCAGCACCTTTGCTGACACCCGTTGTTCCGCCGGTGTAAATAAGGGCGGCAGTGTCTTCCCAGGATGCCTTATCTTCCACAGGCGTATCCGGATATTTTTTTATCAGATCCATAAAGCTGTATGTGCTTTCATAGGGGGTATCTTTACGAAACATCTTTTTCTTTACAAAGGGAAACAGCTGTTTTGTAGGAAATGGTAAAAAATCGTTAATATGGCAGGTAATGATGGTCTTGATCCTGGTATTTTTCTGGATCTTTATAATTCTGGGAAACAGAAGATCCAGGGTGACCAGAACCGTTGCATCTGAATCATTCAGCTGGTATTCCAGCTCCCGTTCGGTATAGAGAGGATTATTCATGGCGGTAACCCCTCCTATACGATAGGTTGCAAGGTTGGCGATAATAGCCTGCGGCATATTGGGCAGCAGCATCCCTACCTTGTCTCCGTGCGTAACACCCAGATCGATCAGCGCATTTGCAAAGCGGTTCACCAGGCTGTTCAGCTCAAGATAGGAGATTGTCTTTCCCATGTAAATTAAAGCCGGGTTCTGCGGGAACTCTGCCACTGCACGGTCAAGGACCTGGGGCATTGTCAGTTTTTCAATGGCGACTTCATTTGGTGTGCCCTTAGGATAACTTTTGTGCCACACTCTTTCAAATTCCATAATGTCCTCCTTATAATATTTTATAAGCGTTCACAGGCACCACATCTGCACGCGATCGGGGCAACCAGCATAGCAGACTATAGCTGGTCGCCCTGATCACAAACATCTGCAGCACCTGTGAACGCTTACAGGATGAAGATCGGACGATCTTTTTGTTACGAATGGGCGTGAACGGGTACAATATTTTTTTATTATCCTTGACTTAATAAGAAATATCCATTAGCGTTATCCATCAAATGTTGGAAGCATATAATTGATATTTATTTTTGTCAAATCTTTTTTATTGTCAGGAGGGATAATATGGCTTTAAATCTTAAATCGATCGGAGAAAAGGCCGGCCCTTTTACCAAGGAATATGCACACAAGGATGCTATCCTGTATGCCCTTGGTGTTGGTGCCGGTTTTTCCGATCTTCAATATTGCTATGAAAAAGATCTCAAGGTACTTCCAAGTTTTTCCATTGCAGCAATTATTGATACCCTGGCAGAATTTGCCATCAAAGCAGAGGTAAATTTGGCAGGTATTCTCCACGGTGAACAGGATCTTATCTTTCACAATCCCATCCCGCCCGAAGGCACAATTACGACAAACGGACAAATTACAAACATTTATGATAAGGGCAAAGATAAAGGCGCCCTTGTTATCGGGGAAAGTAAAACACACCATTCAAACGGGCAAAAACTTTACACCAGCATATTCTCTCTTTTCTGCCGTCTTGATGGTGGATTTGACGGTGAAAAATCTCCAAAAACCACTTTCACGTTTCCTAAAAGAGAGCCTGATTTTATTGTTAGTGAAACGCCTTTGCTTGATCAGCCGCTTATCTACAGGCTTTCAGGCGATGTTTTCCCGCTCCATGCAGATCCCAAATTTGCAAAAGCATCCGGCTTTGAAAAACCGATTATGCATGGACTTTGTACGCACGGTTTTGCATGCAGGGCACTTATTAGCCAGTTGATTCCCAATGAGCCTGAAAAAGCAAGACGCATGGCATGCCGTTTTTCAAACACCTTATACCCGGGAGTACCCATTAAGACACTTATCTGGAAAACCGGGGAAGGCAAGGCGGTATGGAAAGTTGTAAATATCGAAACCGATGACGTCATCATCAACAACGGTATTTTTGAATACGGCGATATTCCAAAGGATGAAATACGCTTTGATGACCGCGTGGCCATTATAACAGGTGCAGGTGCGGGTCTTGGCCGGGCCTATGCACTCGAACTCGCAAAACGCGGAGCAAAGGTTGTTGTCAATGATTATGGCGGCTCCCCGGATGGCATAGGCGATGGTTCTTCCTCACCTGCTCAGATTGTTGTTGACCAAATTGAAAAGGCAGGGGGAGAAGCGGTTGCCAACTATGATAATGTGGCATCCCCTGAAGGTGGGAAAAATATCGTAAAGACAGCCCTTGATGCATTCGGCACTGTCGATATTCTTATCAATAATGCAGGTATTCTCAGGGATAAGAGTTTTGTTAAAATGGAACCTGAGTACTGGCAGTCTGTCCTTAGTGTTCATCTTTCCGGCGCATACAACGTCACCCGGCCTGCTTTCAAAATAATGAAGGAGAAAGGGTACGGCAGGATAGTAATGACCACTTCTGCAGCAGGGCTGTACGGAAATTTCGGTCAGACCAACTATTCTTCAGCCAAGCTTGCCATAGTAGGATTGATGAACTCCCTGAAACTTGAGGGAGAAAAATACGATATAAAGGTGAATACTGTAGCACCTCTTGCCGCTTCACGCCTGACTGAGGGCATCATGCCTCCTGAAATATTTGAAAAGAGTAAGCCTGAATTTGTCATGCCAATGACACTTTATCTTTGTTCTGAACAATGCCCTGTTACAGGCAATATTTATAATGCAGGCTTAGGGTTTTTCAATCGGGCCGCATTTTTTACCGGCCCCGGCGCCGTTGTGGGGGGAAAGGATGACCTCCCTGATGCGGATGCGATTTCAGCTAAAATAAAACAGATATCCAACCTTAAAAATTCCAGGGAGTATTTCAAGCTCAACGACCAGGTAATGGATCTTCTTACCTCCTTGGAATCACCGCCGGAAGACACACCAGAGGGCGATGATGAAGACACTGGTTCAGGGTTCGGATCTCCAGCAGCTGTTTTTGAAGCAATGCCGGAGATGTTCAAGCCTGATGCAGCAGCAGGAATTGACGTGGTATTCCAGTATATTCTTACAGGAGAAGGAAGCGGTGAGTGGTATTGCGCCGTTAAGGACAGTAAGTGCACCATCAAATCGGCCGTGCATGACAAACCTACATGTACCCTGAAGATGGATTCACAAAATTTTCTTGCCATGATGAACGGAAAAATTACGCCGATGCAGGCCTATTCATCGAGCAAGCTTGTCATCGAAGGTGATATCATGAAATCGCAGCTTATTGAAAAACTGTTTAGACT
>JAUWOH010000489.1 GCA_030612225.1 Desulfobacteraceae bacterium | reverse complement strand
CGGCTGGTCCACTGGTACATGACGAGAAGCACAACCCGCCAGGCTGAAAAAAAATAGCGAAATTAAAGCAAAAGTCTTTATTGGTTTCACTTTTATCTCCTTTCCTTTTTAATGGGCAAACAATTTTGATGGCGTCGTAAATCCCGCCAGGCGTGACTACTGCGTTGTAGCGTTTTTTCAGGAACTCGACATACTATATGTATAGTCACATCCCTGAAAACCAAAATGTCTTTTTATCCCGCTGCTTTTTAGCGGGGGTATATGAGCCTTGGAACGATGCCATCCGGCGCTTATTCAAAGACTTTTTACGAATTCATCAATTTTTTTAAAGTGTATCAGGATGCTGCGGTTTGAGTCAACTTTTTTGTATGATGTAAACGAGTATTGATTGATGATTTTGTAAAAAGTCATTTTTCACCACTGAGCTAGCAGAGAACACAGGAAATATCTTGTTTTATTAAATAGTTCTCTCTGTGAGCTCAGTGTCATATGTAGTAAATTCGACTTCCAAGAGCACTTCAATGCTTTTTATAGATATTTATGCTTTTATGTAATACCTTTCTTTTAATTTTTAGATATGCTCGCTTGATTTTGTGAGATACCGTTTCAATGATTGTCCTGTTATAATATTTTCTGTCTTCGTCTGTAATGTTTTCAAGTTTGCCATTATATTTTAATTTCGCCCATGCGTTAAAATCGAACTTGCCGGCAATATTATAAAAAAAATGATTTAAGGGTGCAAAGCCCTTCTTTTTGATAACCGCCACGCCAAAGTCGATCACACAGGGTGTTTGTTCATCAACAACAAGAAGATTGTCTTTCTTTTTTAGATCACCGTGGGCTACGCATGCTGTATGCAGGTTTTTGATCAAATCCAGAAGGTCTTTATAGAACTGCTCTCGGTTTGAAATTTGGGCATTCTTGACAGAAACCCCGTCTATAAACTGGAGTACAAGGTAATTCCCCTTTAAAAATCCAAAGCAGCGAGGTATTCCGTCAACAGCAGAAAGCTTTGAATAGACCCGAAATTCGTTACGCAACATTATCCGCCGGATGAATCTTCCTATCCCCCAGCCCATAGGCGCTTTGATTATAAGTCGCCGGCTTTCATCTTCGTAAAGATAGATATGTCCCTGGTAACCGTGGCTTATAATATTCGCTCCGGTTTTTACGCTGGTTTCGATCCACCGAAGAAGTTCGCCTTCGTTGATGCCGTTGATATCGTTTTGCATCGGCGTCCCGTGGCTCATATAAGTTTCAGGAAGAGATAGTAAAGGCAAAGGAGCAAAAAAAGAGCAATGACAGGTTCACCGTTTTGCCGCAGACTTTGCCAGAACGACCAACCCCCGTGTTGATCTTTCTTACGGGGAGTAAAGCGTGGAATCAACGCCTTTGTAACTTGGCGCCATTTTTCCCAGTCTTCTTTAAACAGCCTGTGAAGCTTTTTATCTTCCTTGCGAATGGCTGGGGGATAAAAACCTATTAAAAAACCTATCAGCAAGGGAAAAGACCACCATAGCCCGGATGCTAAAGCAAACCCAATTCCCAGTAAAATATTGCCCACATATAAAGGATGCCTCACAAAGGCATAAGGCCCGTCTGTGGCAAGAGCTTTGTCTTTTTTTATGTGTCCCGAAGCCCACAATCGCACAGAGATGCCGGTGAAAACCAGTATTAAGCCAAAAACAAACCAGCTTATTTTGGGCTGACCTGCGACGCTGAACAGTATGGTCAAGGCTACGCCAAGAAACTGCCGGTAGCGGTGCCTGCGGTGTTTAATGTCATGGATAAATTTTTTCTGTCCGATATCTTTTGCCATTGAGCCTCTCTTTTTGGTTTTAGTTCCTTAATTGTAAAATTTTTGCGTTTTGTGGCAAAAAAGCAATTAGTATAATTATCTTGAACAATTGAATATTTTCTATTGAATATTGAAAATTGAAGGAATTCTATC
>JAUWOH010000135.1 GCA_030612225.1 Desulfobacteraceae bacterium | reverse complement strand
TTCCTTTCATCACGTCAGGTTTGCTTTTTTATTTTTCACCACAAATTTTCACAGTTACTAAGGCAAACAAATACTTTTATTAAATAGGGTTTTAAAGTCAAGAAAAAAGTGTTTTTAAAGCCTTTATGGAAATTTATTATCTGTGAATTTTACCTTTTTTCAAGGAAATTAAGAATTATGTTTGCGGAATCCGTAATAACAGTTCCCGGTCCAAATATCCCGACGACTCCGACATCATAAAGGAATTTATAATCGGCCGGGGGAATCACTCCACCTGCAACCACCTGTATGTCATCTCCGCCTTCTTTTTTTAAATTCTCTATAAGCTGGGGAATGAGGGTTTTGTGTCCGGCAGCCAGGCTTGACGCACCTACGACATGCACGTCGTTTTCCACGGCCATCTTTGCTGCTTCCTCAGGAGTCTGGAACATAGGACTGATATCTACATCAAATCCAAGGTCTGCAAATGCTGTTGCTATGACCTTAATCCCCCGGTCGTGGCCGTCTTGACCCATCTTGGTTACAAGTATCCTTGGCCTTCTTCCCTCTTTTTCCAAAAAATTATCCGTTCTTTTTCTTACAGAGGCAAAAATTTCGCTGTCACCGAACTCTGCGGCATATACACCGGATATACACTGGGTTGTTGCCACAAACCGTCCAAAGACCTTCTCCATGGCATCGGAAATCTCTCCGATTGTAGCCCTGGCCCTTACTGCTGGGATACAGGCTTCCAGAAGGTTCCCATCTGATTCAGCGGCACTGGTTATAGCGCCGAGAGCTTTTTCAACAGCATCATCATCACGCGCGGCCTTTATCTCTTTTAATCTTTGAATCTGCTCTTCACGAACAGCTTCTGATACTTCACGAACATCTTCTAAGGGCTCTTCCTCTATCTGGTACTTGTTTACTCCGACAATGACATCCAGGCCCTGGTCTATTCTTGCCTGTTTTCTTGCTGCCGATTCCTCAATTCGTAGTTTCGGCATACCGGTTTCGATGGCCTTTGCCATGCCGCCTAATTCCTCAACTTCATTTATAATCTTTCTTGCCTCCTTGATGATACCATCGGTCAAGGCTTCTACATAATAAGACCCACCTAAAGGATCAACAACATGACAAACCTGGGATTCCTCTTTGACAATAATTTGTGTATTCCTTGAAATCCGGGCGGAAAAGTCGGTTGGAAGCCCCACAGCCTCATCAAAGGAGTTTGTGTGAAGAGACTGGGTTCCGCCGAGTGCGGCAGCCAGGCATTCAATTGTGGTTCTAATGATATTGTTATATGGATCCTGCTGTGTAAGGCTCCAGCCCGATGTCTGGACATGGGTTCTTAACATTGTCGATTTCGGGTTTTTGGGATTAAATTGGCTGATCAATTCATGCCACAGAAAACGCGCTGCTCTCAACATGGCGATTTCCATGAAAAAATTCATTCCCACCCCAAAGAAGAATGACAGGCGGGGCGCAAAAGTATCGATATCTAGCCCTGCATCAAGGGCTGCCTTCACGTACTGAAGGCCGTCAGCTATGGTAAATGCAGTCTGGAGAACGGAATTTGCCCCGGCCTCCATCATGTGGTAACCGCTTATACTGACCGTATTATATTTGGGCATGTTTTTAGAACTAAAAGCGATTATATCGGATACTATCCGCATGGAGGGCTCAGGAGGATAGATGTATGTGTTTCTTGTCAGATATTCCTTTAATACATCGTTTTGTATAGTGCCGCCAAGCTGCTCCTGCTTGACCCCCTGTTCTTGTGCAGCGACAATGTATCCTGCAAGAATCGGCAGTACAGCGCCATTCATGGTCATTGAAACCGTCATCTGATCCAGAGGAATCTTATCAAAAAGGATCTTCATATCCTCAACTGAATCTATAGCAACCCCTGCTTTTCCAATATCACCAACCACCCTGGGATGGTCGGAATCATACCCCCTGTGGGTGGCAAGATCAAAGGCAACTGAAAGCCCTTTCTGACCTGCAGCAAGGTTTCTCCTGTAAAATGCATTGGAATCTTTTGCCGTTGAAAATCCAGCATACTGGCGTATAGTCCAGGGACGACCAGCATACATTGTAGCCATGGGCCCCCTGACATAAGGTTCAAGTCCCGGAAGGGTGTTTACATGCTCCATCCCTTCGAGGTCTTCTGCCGTATAAAGGGGTTTTACCCGTATCCCCTCAGGAGTCTCCCAGCTCAACGATTCGAGAGGTTTCCCTCTTAGTTGTTTTGTTGCAAGATCCGTCCATTTTTGTTTGTCAGGATGTTCAGACATGATATGCTCCTTTTGTAGGCGTTCACGGGTTCAAAGGTTCAGAGGTTCAAGGTTCCATTTTCGTTCCCGGGCTGCATTTGGAACGTGTATTTATAAGAAAAACGTCATCTTCGACAGGCTTAATCCAAAATTTGGAGCCAAATTTGCAATTACTTTGGGGAATGACCATGTTCAACGAAGACTTTGGGTCTTCGATGCCTTCTTTGCCCTTAACCCTGAACGTTGAATCGTGTCGAAGAGCCCGCTGAGCGGGGAACCTGTGAACGGTTACCTCCTTTTTATCTTTCACACAGCTCTACTAAAACCCCGTGAGTCGCTTTTGGATGAAGAAATGCGATCTTTGCTCCGCCGGCACCAATTCTTGGTTTCTCATCAATGAGTTTTACGCCTTTTTCCTTCAGCTCACTCAGCGCCTCTTCAATATTTTCAACACGGAAAGCGATGTGCTGGATTCCCTCACCTTTCTTTTCCAGGTATTTGGCAATCGGTCCGTCCGGTGCTGTTGATTCTAAAAGCTCCACTTCACTTTCTCCCACCGGGAAAAAAGCCGTTGTTACTTTCTGCGATTCAACAGTCTCAGAGCCTTCAAACTCAAGCTCCAGAACATCTGTCCAGAACTTTTTTCCTTCATCAATACTTTTTACTGCAATACCAAGATGGTCGATTTTGAGTACTTTCATATCTTCTCCTTGTATTGTATGGGACGCGGATGAACGGGTTACGGGTTTCGAGGTAAGAGTCAATATCGTTAAATTAAGCAAATTTTCAAGTACGTTGTGAATATCGAACAAGGAATGTCGAGCTGCAGAAGTTAGGAAAAACACTTCGAACTTCCTTGTTCGGTGTTCTGCGTTTCAATAATCGCTTAAGTTAATGGCATTGAAATACAATTTGTAAAAATCGGAAATAATCCTTTTTACGCCCCGCAACCCGCATCCCGCAACTCGCAACCCGCAACTCGAAACAATTGTCCAGCACATAAAAAAAGCTGTTGATAATTAGAGCTAACAAGTTAAGTTGCCGGCTTATACTCCTCCATAACCTTTTTAAATCCTGGCATTGCATTTTTAATGGTTTCATCTTCCACACAGAATGCAATTCTGAAATGGCCGGGACAACCAAACCCGCTGCCGGGTACGGCAAGAATTAACTCTTCCTGCAGGGATCTCACAAATTTAACGTCATCTTCAACAGGTGTTTTCGGAAAAAGATAAAATGCACCTGGGGGTGTGACGAATTCATATCCGTATTTGGTAAGACTATCGCATAAAAGCTTTCTTTTCCTTGCATATTCGGAAACATCTACGCATTCACCCTGGATGGTCGCTATTACCCGTTGCATAAGGGCAGGAGCGTTAACAAACCCGAGTATCCTGTTGGTAAGAGCTATGCCGCCTAAAAGCTCTTTCTTGAATGATGCTCCCGGGTTTACAGCTACAAACCCGATGCGCTCTCCGGGTATGGACAAGTCCTTTGAATACGAGGTAATAACGATGCTTTCCCTGTAGCATGTAAATATGCCCGGAACCGTGTGCCCGTCATATACAATCTTGCGGTACGGTTCATCAGATATAAGATATATAGTCCTTGAGTATTTTTTCCCCATTTTTTCCAAAAGTTCGCCGAGCTCCTTGAGACTTTCCTGTGAATAAATCTGCCCAGTGGGATTGTTAGGGGAATTGATTATAATGGCTTTTGTCTTTTCATTAACAGCAGAAGAAATCGCATCTATATCAAGGGTAAAATCGGGTTTTGTCGATACAGGTTTTAAAATTCCGCCGTGGTTATCCGCATAGAAATTGTATTCAACAAAATATGGGGCCGGAGTGATAATTTCATCACCCGGATCGGTTATTGCTTTAAAAACTGCATTCAGACCGCCTGCTGCACCGCAGGTCATTATTACTTCGTTTTCCGTAACTGGTGCACCCTGTTCTGTTGACAGATAATCCGCTACAGCTTTGCGCACGTTTGGATAGCCTGCATTTTGCATATAGGCGTGACCCATAGCACCGGTAGAAGCAACGGTTTCTTTAAGCGCTGCCTTAAAACTTTCAGGAGGCTCAACGTTTGGATTGCCAAGGCTGAAATCATAAACGTTTTGGGCACCATGCTTTTGTTTAAGGCGCGCACCCTCTTCAAACATCTTCCTGATCCAGGAAGACTTTTCAAGTGTAACTTCAATTTTTTTTGCTATTGTCATAATAAACCTCCAGTATTCGACCGGCATTTAAAATGTTTGTATATTTTCCCAATAAAAAGCCAAGTTCAAAAAACCCTGAAAACGAAATACGAAACACGAAACAAATCCGAATAATGAATGACAAAATGACCTAAACTAAACTCACCTGGGACTTGGGAAATAAAACGTTTTGGTCATTGTTTAGTATTTCGTGCTTCTGATTTTGAATTGTTAAACGTAAGAAAATCGTTTCAGTCAAAAACTAATTAATATATATTCTCCTACATTCCAGAATAGACGTTACATTTCTCAGTCTGCGGATTCCACGGATTTAATTTCCGGGATTTCCTTTTTCAATATTTTCTCAATTCCGTTTTTTAAAGTCATCTGCGACATGGGACATCCGGCACACGCACCCTGCAGCCGCACCTTCACCACCCCGTCCTCAACATCAACAAATTCCACGTCACCCCCATCTGCCTGCAGCATAGGCCTGATTTTGTCTAAAGCTTTCTGAATTTTTTCTTTCATGTCAACCTCCTGTCTTGTTTTCTATAAAAATCCTTTCTAAAGGCTTCAAATGCATCATTTTTTATTGCATTTCTCATATGCTTCATAAGGTTTGTGTAATAATGGATATTATGAACCGTATTTAATCGATAGGCAAGAAGTTCTTTTGCCATGTAAAGATGCCGCAGGTATGCTCTGGAAAAATTTTTGCATGTATAACAGGTGCAACCGGACTCTATGGGGTCTGTATCATGTTTAAAACGGGAATTGCAAATATTTATCGGTCCGTATTTCGTAAACAGCTGGCCGTTTCTTGCATTCCTGGTCGGAAGAACGCAATCAAACATATCCGCCCCAAGAGAAACAAGCTCTACAAGATCTTTCGGAGTGCCGACTCCCATTACATATTTCGGTTTTGATTCCGGCAACTTCGGAAGTGTAAAATCAGCCATCTCAAGCATGATCTCTTTTGGCTCGCCCACACTAAGTCCGCCTATCGCGAAACCTTCAAATCCGATTTTAGCCATTGCATCCGCTGACATTTCACGTAGTTCCTTGAACATGCCGCCCTGAACAATACCGAATAATGCCTGGCCGGAGGTGAGGTTTACGCATTTATCAAACTCTTTTTTGCATCTTTCTCCCCACCGCGTGGTAAGTTCAACGGCATCTTTAGTGTCCTTGAGGTTTGTAGGATACTTTATACACTGATCGAGACACATAATTATGTCCGAGCCAAGGCAGATTTGTATTTCAATTGCCTTTTCAGGGGTAAGCAGATGTTTTGAGCCGTCGATATGGGACTGAAATTCAACTCCTTCCTCAGTCAGTTTTGTAAGTTTTGCAAGGGAAAAGATCTGGAATCCACCGCTGTCCGTTAAAATAGGCCCATCCCAGTTCATAAACCTGTGAAGACCTGAAAAACGCTCTATTACTTCACAACCCGGCCTCAGATATAAATGATAGGTATTGCCAAGTATAATCTGTGCTCCGCACTTAACCAGCTCTTCCGGAGACAGGGATTTGACAGTACCCAAAGTTCCCACCGGCATAAAAACAGGGGTCTTTATTTCGCCGTGGACCGTCGTCAGCACTCCTGCCCTAGCGCGTGAATCTGTAGATTTTGAAACGACTTTAAACATAATTATAACCTGAAAACGTAGCTTAACAGCTCTTTTCAGCAGTTGCTTCTTTTTGTACCGTCTACAATTGTTGCGGGTTTCGCGTTACGGGTCAATGTCATTAACTTAAAATATTATTTCATTATTGAACCGCCAGTGCATTTTTATATGAATTGCTTTGGCCGCCCTTGGCTATGATATTTGAGTAAATAGACACTAATGCACACAAATGGCAATGGTAGGCGGGTATTTATAAATGGCTTTAAAATTACCCGATAATCATTGCATCCCCATAACTATAGAATCTGTATCTATTCTCTACAGCCTCTTTATAAGCACAAAGAACATTTTCCCTACCTGCAAATGCGGATACGAGCATTAAAAGTGTCGATTTTGGAAGGTGAAAGTTTGTAATCATCGTATCGACAACCTTGAATTTGTAGCCCGGATAAATAAAAAGATTGCATGTGCCGTTGCCGGAACTGACAGTACCGTTTTTATCCGAAGCAAACTCAAGGGTGCGCACGCAGGTTGTTCCAACCGCAATAATACGGCGGCCTTCTTTTCTTGCGCGGTTTATTATATCAGCCGTTGCTTCAGGTATAAAAAACCGCTCGGAGTGTATCCTGTGATCTCTAATGTCAGACGATCTTACAGGTAAAAATGTTCCATAGCCCACATGTAGGGTAATTGTGGCAATCTCAACTCCTTTTGATTTCAGCTTTTCAATCAACTCTTTTGTAAAATGAAGTCCGGCAGTAGGTGCTGCAATAGCCCCTTTTTCACAGGCATATACTGTCTGATAGACTGTTTTGTCATTACATGGCGAATCATTTTCATTCCTTTTTATATAAGGAGGAAGCGGAACTTTACCCATTTTATACAAAAGGCTTTCAAAGTCGCCGCTGCAGTGGAACTTTAAAGAATAGACTCCGTCAAAAAAACCTTTCACCTCTGCTTTCAAGCCATTACCAAAAAAAATAAAGGTGCCTGGTCTTGTGCGTTTTGACGCATTTATCAGGCATTCGCTTGTAAATTCATTGGAATCTGGTTTCCCCCCGGCATAATCTAAAATCAGAACTTCCGCCTTGCCTCCTGTTTCCTTTCGGCCAAGCAGGCGTCCTGGAATCACTTCGGTATTATTTAGAATCAGGATATCTCCCGGCAAGAGAAATTTATAAATCTCAGAAAACTCATGATGGGAGAGCTCACCTGTCTTTCGGTTCAAAGAAAGAAGCTTTGACCTGTCCCTTTCCTTTACCGGCTTTTGCGCAATAAACTTATCAGGAAGATCGTAGTTATAGTCGTTTAAAGAAAACATGTTAAACTTGGTCTACCTTTTTCCCATGAAAACCAGAAAAAGTCCGGCAAGCATAAGAA
>JAUWOH010000425.1 GCA_030612225.1 Desulfobacteraceae bacterium | reverse complement strand
TCAGATTCAGAATGGTCTATTGCATTGTTTAACATCTCTGTGAATGCATAATGGACTATTCTAAAAGCACTTTTGCTCAGTTCCTGCTTAAAATTTAAAAGCGGTGCCAAGTCACGAAATACCTTATCTTCTTCAAGGGCTGACAAGATATAGGTTTTTTCAAATCTCTTTACTGACCGGACTTTCCTTTTGGCATGCGAAGCCTTGTAAACGGCTCCTTTGGTAACCCCCTCTTTAACTATTTTATTATCCTGTATTAATTCCTGCAGGTATTTATTAACAGCCTGTCTCGATATTCCGAGAAATTCGGACAGTTCTTTCCCTGTGACAAAGCGCCTGCCTTTTATGTATTTTAAGATTTTTTCTTTTGAATTCACAGGGCTATTATATTAATTATCAACTTATTGTCAACCAATAATATATATTTTTGTCAACTTAGCTTTATTAAAAAAAGTAACTGTTTCAAGCTTTTACATTCAACAGGAAAGCTAATCGCTGAAACTGTTAAAAATGGCGAGGGTAACTGTTAACAATCAAACTATCTTTTGTCAGTGAGATGTCAGGAATGATTTTTATCGATTTAATGTTATATTTTCTTTTAAGGGTTTCAATATTTATGTTTTTTAAGCCTCTCATTTTAGAGATGGACCGTGGATGAACTTTTATACAGACTTCGTTTCTGACCGATACTTCTGATTCTAAAATCGCCGTCGCCATGTCAAGAAAAATCCTGGAAAAAACTAGGTGGCCAAAGGCGGAATGATATGGCCCGGCAAGAATTTCCGACCCTTTTTCAAGATCTTCTGAAGCCTGAAGTCCCATGCGAATGACTTTAATATCGTTTTCACGAAACAACAGATAAAGTTTTTTAACAAGGGTGATGCATTGCTCAAGAGGCATGGGAATATATTTTCCGTTTTGATACCATTTGGCCAGAAGACTGCCGGTTAAAACTACGGTGGGATAAATTCTGACAAAAGCAGGAGACATGTCTGCAATCCGACGTCCTGTAAGTTGCGCTTTGGTTTCATCATCACCAGGCAACCCGACCATCATCTGGAGCCCGATTTCATAATTTCGTTCTTTAAGAAGTCGCACTGCCTTTTTAGTATCAGCGGATGTATGACCCCGTTTTGACATGGAAAGCACATGATCATCCATGGACTGAACACCAAGCTCAATGGTGGAAACAGGAAACGATTTTAAGATATCAAGGGTTTCATTGTTAATAGTGTCAGGACGCGTAGAAAACCGAAGGCTATCTACACTGCCGGCAGTAACGAATTTGCCGGCTTCATGGAGCAGAGATTTAATATCCGTGGTTTTTAACCCCAAAAAATTTCCGCCAAAAAAGGCAATTTGGACTTGATTTCTTTGTTTTCCCTTATATTTAAGAAAGGTGTCTATAAGCAAGTAAAGTTTTTCAGGGGAAGGGATTTTTCGTTTAATGTTCGTGATAGTGCTCTGATTGCAAAAAGCACATTGATGTGGACATCCGGCATGAGGAATGAAAATTGGGATAATAAAAGGTTTGTTTCTGGTTTCTGGTTTCTGGTTTCTGGATGCCCCGCTTACAGCGGGATTTACGCTTCGCTCCAACTGGCTTTGCTGGATAGGGAAAGTTCTCTCCATAAATCTAATTTGTGCAGGTAATTACCACAGAGAACACTGCGTCCGCAGAGATAACTAAATAATAAAACAGGATATTCTCTGTGTTCTCTGCGAGCTCTGTGGTGAAAAATGACTTTTTACGATGCCATTAAGCATCGAATTCTAAAATTTCAAGGCCTTTTTTTGCAGCATCCTGTTCGGCAAGTTTTATGCTTTTACCGACACCTTCAGTCTTCAATTCTTTGACTGTGAGTTGAACGGTAAAAGTTTTATCATGATCCGGACCGCTTTCATTGATAACAGTATAACAAGGCACCGTCTTTTTGCTTACCTGAACAATCTCCTGCAGCTTGCTTTTATAGTCATGGTTTGCGCTTGGAGCATTAATTGAATTTAACAATTCAGAATAATTTTTTTCAATAGTATTAAATGCTGCATCAAAACCGCCGTCAAGGTAAACCGCAGCGATGACGGCCTCTAAGGCATTCGCCAGAATGGAGCTTTTTTCCCGGCCCTTTGTATGGATTTCGCCTTTGCCGAGCTGTATATACTCTCCAAGATTCAACCTGCGCGCAATAGCAGCCAGCTGGGAATCATTAACAAGATTGGCGCGCATCCTGGAGAGGTCACCTTCCTTTAGCTCGGGGTAACGCTGCATTAGAATATGTCCGGTAACAAGGTTCAAAACCGCATCGCCAAGAAATTCCAGGCATTCATTATCCCGCATGTCGGCGTCATTCTGTTCATTAACAAATGAACTATGCCTAAGGGCTTCATCAAGCAGTTCTTTATTGTTAAATTTATATTGGAGTTTTTGTTCAACTTCAGAATGGTCAACTTCTTCCATTTTAGTTCCTTACTATTTTTTTATAAACTTCATAAGGCACGAAAAAATCTCCCCTCCCGGATCCCATCTGAATGTCGGGTTTCAAAGAACCGTGAAAATCTGTGCCACCGGTTTTCAGCAAACCATAGCGCTGAGCAAGCTCAATGTAAAAGGTTGTCATATCAGGGGAATTTTCCGGATAATAAACTTCAACCCCTTTAAGACCCATGTCCTTTAACAGGGCAAACAGATCAATGGTTTTCTTTTTATCAAAGTTAAGGAGAACAGGATGGGCTAAAACCGGAATTCCGCCAGCCTCAAGAATAATTTCTATAGCCCTTTCGCAGTCAACACGATACTTATCTACATATGCTGGCTTGCCTTGAGCTATATATTTTCTAAATGCCTCATCAATCGATTTAACAAAGCCTCTTTTTAACATATATCTGGCAATATGTGGCCTGCCAAGCTGTCCATCACCGATTTCACTTGCAACGTCTTCTAAGGAAAATTCAAATCCCATATCATTAAGATGCTTAACAATCTTTGGGTTTCGATTTTTTCTGGCTTGCTGGAGCACAGCAAGTGTTGTGTTCAGCTGTGGATCATCAAGCCTGATTGAATATCCTAATATGTGAAAA
>JAUWOH010000227.1 GCA_030612225.1 Desulfobacteraceae bacterium | reverse complement strand
TTTTAATAATTTTTCCTATCTACTGGATGAGATTATATCCCGGTTTACTGGTGATCTATTTATTGTCTTTGGCAGTATTTGGAATGACAATTCGAAGAAATGAATGCGTAAGGTGCATTTATTCTGATTGCCCTGCAAACTTTGTGAATAAAGATATTAAAAGCCAATCACAATAATGTTAATCGAGACTTTGTTAAGTTGTTGAGTAGTTGAGTGGTCGAGTGGTTAAGTCGTTGTTATTACGCCAATATTGACTGTCTTGTAAAAAGCCGGGGAACTTCTTTTTACTAAACGCTTTAATCCCACATAGACGGGACTACTCAACCAATCAACAACTTAATTATATCTGCAATCCGCACTTTGCCCATGGACTGAAAGGAGAAAAAAGGACAGTGCGGTTTTTTTTCACTTATTTAACGCGTAATGTCGAAAAATTCGAATAAGGAGGATAAGATTATGAATTTCAGGAAAATAGCACTTGCAATCATTTTAACAGCTTTTGTTTTTACAGGAATCGTTCAGGCGGCAGATACCAGTATCGGGGTTAATCTTGGTACGTCTGAAATAGAGGGATGGGTGGATATAAAGTTTAATACTTTAAATACTCCTTTAATATTAGGTGCAGGGTTTCTTTACAGTAAGGATGATTACTGGCTTACGAATGTGCGCATGGCTGTAAAAGATGAGGTGTTTACACCTGGATTAAGTCTCGGACTTGGTTTCAGGGGTGTCTTCGGTGAGGTAGAGGAAAAACGCATAGATTATGATGTCGGGGCACTTTGCTTACAGTTTCTCGGCGATTACGACTTTCGGAAAAATACTACCCGTCTGCCGATCAGCATATCCGTAGGTATTTCAGGAGCGCCGGAGATTCTCAGTTTCCGTGATACTGAAAGATATATACAATTTAGTGGATTTTTTAATTTTCATATTAACGATAATGCGACAGCTTTCGCCGGATATCGAAAGATAGATATCAAATTTGACGAACCTGTTAATCATGACTGGGATGATGATGCCATATTGGGTGGAATCAAAATATCTTTTTAATTATCAGAAGTTTTTGTTTGTGCCTGAACGGGCTTTTCGTTCAGGCACTGCATCTCTTTCTATTCAGTCCTCACTTTCTCTCCTTTATTGCAAGTTCATTATCGGCTTGACAATGTCATTGACTTAAACGTACATATTGGTTGTATGAGTTGCAAAAGGATACTTCTTTTGAACTACCCCTTATCGTATGAACCAATTTCAAAACGCTCCATTTCGAAGTCTGCACTTATCAGTCTCCCGCCCCTTGGCGGGACGCCAGGCTCAAATTTTGGCACGCAGTGAAGCTTTAACGCTATCTTCGAAATACTCAATGTATTCCTGTGGTTAATCCGCCTCAGGCGGATCGTTTTCCTTGACATTGAACAGATAAACGCAGAATTCGACCAGAAACGTTTTGAAGCTGGCTCGAATTTAAGATTATATGCACTAAGGAACAACGCCGGGCATAAAGTAATGTTAAAAAAAATCAGAAATGTTCTTACATCACAGCTATTATCAGCTTTGCTTTACCGATTGATCCGTGCCTACAGCTGGACATTTAGCATCAAAGTTGAAAATGAGGGCGACTGGCTGGAGCACCTTGAAAATGGCGGCACAGTATTGATTTGTATATGGCACCAACAGTTTTTTCCTGCTATCCGTTATTTTAAAAAGTATGAAAAATACAACCCCGGCCTTATGATCAGCAGGAGTAAAGATGGAGAAGTTATTGCCAGGGTAGCAAAAATGAGCGGCTGGCATCCTGTTCGAGGTTCTTCTTCAAGGGGGGGAAGTGAAGCACTTCATGGAATGATTGACAGGCTAAAAACTTCCAGACTTTCCGGTCATGTCGTGGACGGGCCGAGAGGACCTGCAGGAATAGTGAAACCAGGGGTGATCCGCATGGCTCATACCACAGGTGCAATGATTGTTCCTTTTTATACTTATGCAGACAAAGCCTGGTATATGAATAGCTGGGATAAATTTATGTTTCCTAAGCCTTTTACAAAAATTACCATTCGTTTCGGGGAAATGATTAAATTTGATCCATCTGAAAATAATGAAGATTTTGAGAAGCAAAGACTGCATCTTGAAAAAATTATGCGCATGGAATTGAGAGGGTAATGTAAAGAAGCTAAACGGGTTACGGGGTAACGGGGTACGGGGTACGGGTTGCGGGTTGCGTGGTTCGGGTTACGAGGTGCGTGGTTATAAAAAAGGATTATTTCCGATTAACAACTCACAACTCACAACTCACAACTCGTAACCCGTATATTATCTTTTAATGTAAAAACAACATGCCGGCTGAGATCGACAATAAATTGTCGATATGATGTTGTTAAGCGCCAATGACAGCACAAAGGGTGAAATGATATGACCGGACAGATTACAATATCAATATGGATATTTCTATTGCTGATTGCAATCACAATCTTGGCAATCCTTGACAGAGTTTTAATTCCCAGCACTCGCTGGTTATTACGGCGACGGGTAAATCGTGTAATAGATGAAATAAGCAAGCGTCTTGACATAGAAATCAAGCCCTTTCAACTCACCAAAAGACGGGTTTTAATTGATCGTCTGATTTATGATCCCAAGGTGATTGAAGCGATACAGATAAAAGCCCAGGAACACGATATACCGCGGGAACTCGTTCAGGCTAAAGTAATGAGGTATGCAAAGGAGATAGTACCGTCATTTAACGCTTATCTATATTTTCGAATCGGTTACTGGCTGGCAAAAAAAATTGCAAATCTACTTTACCATGTTCACATCGGCCTTGAAGATAATGAACAATTTGCGGACATCGATCCGGATTCAACAGTTGTATTTGTGATGAACCATCGCAGCAATATGGATTATATACTTGTGGCATTTCTTGCGGCTGAAAAAACGACACTCTCCTATGCAGTTGGTGAGTGGGCAAAGGTCTGGCCGTTGCAAGCATTGATCAGATCGATGGGTGCTTTTTTTGTTCGCAGGAAATCCGGTAACCCCTTGTATCGCCTGGTATTGGAACGGTATATCCATATGGCGACTAAAGAGGGTGTTTGTCAGGCGGTTTTTCTTGAAGGCGGACTAAGTCGTGATGGACTACTGCGACCTCCAAAACTCGGTTTTATTGACTATATGCTGCGAAGTTTTAAACCCGGAAATGATCGTGATATTATTTTCATTCCTGTTGGGATTAACTACGACAGAACCCTTGAGGACAGGAGTCTGCTACGTATGCTAAATCCCGATGCGCAGAAACGTAGCAGATGGTTTATAATGAAAACAACTATCCGGTTTATCTGGCGTAGCATTATCTTTATTTTGCTCACCCGGTGGCAGCGTTTTGGATATGCCAGTGTTAACTTCGGTCAACGTATTTCAGCGCGGGAATATTGTCGTCTAAATGATATCGATTTCAGCAAAATGAAACGTAAAGACCGTTTTTTGGAAGTTGAAAAAATTTCCGGACACATCATGGCTTCCATTCAAAACGTTATACCGGTACTACCGGTACCTCTGGTAGCATCTGTTTTTGTTAAATTCCCCGATGATTTATTAAGTGCATTTGATGTGGAAGCACATACAAATCGTATAATTGACGAAATTCAGGTAACAAATGCACCGGTTTTTCTTTCAACGACAAGCCGTGTACAAAATATAGTGACTGCATTAAACATGCTGAGAATAAGACGTCTGGTTATTGAAAGAGACGGGCTTTATAAAGCTGATCCTGAAATGCTGAATGTTTTATCATATTATGCAAATTCAATTGATCATTATTTTCCACATTGATAATTGATAAAAATGTCATATCGTTTAATGGCCGATATTGTTGTAGTTATGCATCTTGCCTTTACCATCTTTGTGCTACTGGGAGGAATTCTGGCCATATGGTGGAGAAAAGTTATCTGGCTGCATATTCCGGCTGCCGTGTGGGGCGTACTCATAGAATTTGCAGGATGGATCTGTCCCCTGACACCACTGGAAAACCTGCTTAGGGTTAAAGGTGGAGAAGCAGGTTATACCGGAGGGTTTGTTGAGCAATATATCTTACCTGTTATTTATCCCTCAGGACTTACGCGTGAAATACAGATACTCTTAGGTATTTTTGTCATCATAGTCAATTTTGCAATATATTGGAAGGTTTTTCATAAGTATAGAATCCGTTAAGTGATTAAGTAGTTGAGTTGGTAAGTAGCTGATATGAAATACGTATCAATCAAGTAAAATATTTCGGGAGATTATGGAATGGTCAGGGTGCTGGTGAGCGCCTGCCTGATGGGCGAGCGAGTGCGGTACGACGGCAAAAAACTGCATTGCAAAAGCTCAATTTTGAAGAAATGGAAAGATGAGGGGCGTGTGGTACCTTTTTGTCCTGAAGTTGCCGGAAATCTGCCTGTGCCCAGGCCTTCTGCAGAAATTATTAAAGGGACAGGTACAGATGTCATAGAAAAGAATACCGGTGTTTTTAATATCAATGGACAAGATGTAACAGAAAGCTTTATCAGAGGTGCCGGAAAAGCATTGAAGGTTGCAAAAAAAATGCAGATAATAATAGCTGTCCTGAAGAACGGCAGTCCTTCGTGTGGAAAAACCTGTATTTATGATGGGAGTTTTTCAAAAGTTCGCAGATCGGGCAATGGTGTTACAACAGCCCTCCTTGAAAAAAATGGTATTAGTGTATTTAGCGAAAATGAAATAAAAAAAGTCGCGGCTTATCTTGAGACGATAAGGGCATAAAAGCTGCGTTTAATTAAGAAATAAAATGTTTATGGTAAGAGAATATTGAACGGCAGAGTAAAGTGTTTTTTAAACGTCGAACATCGAACGTTGAACATCGAATGATAAAATCGGTGAGTTTATGTTGAGGGACCGAAGTGCTCAGCCAATTTCAGAACTCCTGAACTAGCATAAATCTGAATGTATGCCAGAAACAAAAGTCATGATCTCATATATCAAATTCCACCATCGATTGATCCTTTCTCAGTTAAAAACAAAATTATTCCAGAAGCCCAAGCTCGAGAAATCGTGGGGAAATTCGTTCCATTAGACCTCCCGTTAGTTACTCAAGTTTCACGATTTGATCCATGGAAGGATCCTCTTGGAGTTATTGATGCATATAGAATTGTTAAAGAAAAGCAACCAATTCGTCTTGTGTTAATAGGAAGCTTAGCACACGATGATCCCGAAGGTATAGAGTGGTTAAAAAAAGTAAAAGATTACGCCAAAAATGATTCAAATGTCATTATTTTAAGTAATCTTGATGGAGTAGGTGACATTGAGGTGAATGCGTTCCAACGAGTATCTAAAGTGATTCTTCAAAAATCCATTAAGGAAGGTTTTGGTTTAACTGTAACAGAAGGCATGTGGAAAAAAAAACCTGTTATTGGAGGAAATGTTGGAGGTATTAAACTACAAATAGATGACGGCGTAAATGGGTTTTTAGTTGACACCATTGAGGAGACTGCGGAAAAAATTATCTACATTCTAAAAAATCCCAAAAAGGCGAAGGAAATAGGGGAAGCTGGTCATATTAAAATAAAAAATGAGTTTCTCCTAATTAAACACGTAGAAAGATATTTGGATTTATTTGAGATACTT
>JAUWOH010000248.1 GCA_030612225.1 Desulfobacteraceae bacterium | reverse complement strand
CGGACACCGGCAAAAAACAGGCCCGGTTCAAGATATATCTGGCCGTCTGTAATGGAAATAACATTTGTCGGAATATAGGCGGATACGTCACCGGCCTGGGTTTCAATTATCGGAAGCGCTGTAAGTGACCCTGCGCCAAGTTCGTCATTCATCTTGGAAGCCCGTTCCAGAAGACGGGAATGGTTATAAAAAATATCTCCAGGGTAGGCCTCACGTCCGGGCGGACGTCTCAGCAGAAGTGAAACCTGCCTGTAAGCAGCAGCCTGTTTTGAAAGATCGTCATAAATAATCAAAGCGTGTTGCCCTTTATTGCGGAAGTATTCTCCCATGGCGCATCCTGAATAAGGAGCGATAAACTGCAGTGTTGCCGGATCACTGGCGCAAGCGGCTATGATGGTAGTATATTCCATGGCACCGTTTTTTTCCAGGACAGCATGAACCTGTGCCACTGTGGACTTTTTCTGCCCGCAAGCTACATAAATACAGTAAACATCCGTATCTTTCTGTGCAAGGATAGCATCAACTGCAATGGCGGTCTTGCCGATCTGGCGGTCACCGATGATAAGCTCACGCTGCCCCCGGCCAACCGGTGTCATGGAGTCGATAGCCTTCATTCCCGTATAGCAGGGTTCATGGACACCTTTCCGATCGATAACACCCGGCGCAACCATTTCAACCCGACTGGACTCCTTGGCGTCTATTGGGCCTTTTCCATCCAAAGGGTCGCCTACGGCAGATAAGACCCGACCGAGAACCGCTTCACCAACCGGAACCTCTGCGATTTTGCCGGTCCGCTTGACCATATCGCCTTCCTTAATGTGGATATCTTCGCCCATAATGGCGCAACCCACATTGTCTTCTTCAAGGTTCAGCACAAGGCCAAGGATACCGCCGGGAAATTCCACAAGCTCAAGTGCCATGGCTTTTTCCAGCCCATATACACGTGCAATGCCATCTCCGACGGACAAAACAACACCTGTTTCACTCAGTTCAACCTTCTTATCATAATCCGTAATCTGTTCCTTAATAATCTGACTTATTTCTTCGGCTCTTAATTCCATTATACACTCTCACCCCTTTTTAAAGATTCTCTCATATTAAGTAATTGTGTTTTAATACTTCCATCAAGAACAAGGTCCCCTATTTTTGTAACAATTCCTCCTATTAAACCGGAATCTTGTTCAACCTCCAAAACAATATCCTTACCTGTCTTGTTTGACAGGGTCATACGAATTTTTTCAATGGTTTCGGATGAAAGTTCAGTAGCCGAAACCAGGCTGGCACGCGCAACACCTTTCAGCTCATCAGCCAGTTTCTGATAAAAATCGCTTATATTGCCGATGAATCCAAACCGCCCTTTATCAAATAATAACAAGAGAAATGCCGTCATAACTTTTGAAAGATCCAGCTTTTCGATTATCGCATTTAAAACCTTTTTGCGGCCCTGTGTATCATAAAGAGGGTTACAAATTGCCTGATCAAGCTCTTTTTCCCTTGCAATCAGACTTGCAAGCCCATCCAGTTCCTCTCTATAAGCGTCAGCCTTACCGTCCTCTTTTCCGATAAGCAAAAGAGCCTTGGCATAACGCCGTGCTATTGCCAGATTTTTCATTACGCCACCACCTTCTCTAAATATTCATCTACCAGCCTGTCCTGGTCCTTGGTATCTATTTTGCTTTTAATAATCTCTTCAGCCTTTACAAGTGCCTGTTCAAGTATCTCTTCATGCAGTTTTGATTTGGCCTTTTTAAACTCATTTTCGATATTCTTTTTAGCCTGTTCTTCGAGTTTTACAGCTGCTGATTCCGCTTCTTTGAGTATTCTTGCTTTGGCCTCATTGCCCTGCTTTATGTATTCTGCGACAATGTGTTCGGCTTCCCGATCTAATTTCAGGAATTTTTCATTATATTCAGCCAGTTTTTTCTCGGCTGTTTCTTTTTTTTCTTCTAACTCACTTAGCTGTTCCCGTATCCCCTTAATACGAGCATTTAGTGCCTGGGAAATCGGTTTACGCAAAAGGAGAAAAAGACCTATGGCCAAAACAGCAAAATTCATAACTTTATAGGTGTCTGTAGCGACCCACCCTTTTGATTTTTGATCTCCGCCGCCGGAAGCCGCAACAACTCCTGAAAACAAAAAAAGCAGCAACATTATGGCAACGACCATAAACGTCCTGCTTTTAATCAAACTATGCTTGCAGCTAATACCGGGCTTTTTTATTCCAGATTTATTCATCAAACAGCCCTCCCCAGAATCTTCTCACCAATAGCATTTGCAAATCCATCAATTTCTTGAAGAAGGGACGCCTTTACGTCCTCGGCATCTTTGGTGATTTTTTCTTTGACTTCTGCGAGGCCAGCCTGGGCCTTCTTATTTATTTTTTCGATTATCTTGCTCTGTTCTTCGGCAGCAGCTGTAAGCAAAGCTTCCTTTTCTTTCAAACCATCTGCCCTTGCAGCCTTGATGCCGGAAGCAAAAGCATCTTCTTTCTCTATGGCATCTCTGTCGAAAGCTTCGATTCCTTCTTCGAGACCGGTAATCTTTTCCTTTCTTTGAATCAATACGTTCCGTATCGGTTTGTACAGTATAATATTTAAAATAAAGATAAGAAAAATAAAATTGACAATCTGTATAAGAAGTGACCCGTCAGGTATTACGGTTATCCCACCTCCGGACTCTTCTCCTGAAGAACCCAGGGCGATTGTGGCGGAAAACAGCACCCCCACTGCCAGGAAAAGTACGAAAACCATAAAACCTTTCCGGCTTAGACCAGAAGATTTCATTTATAGCCCCCTCCATCTATGATAAAATTTCAAGTGTTAAGTGCAGAAAAGCTGCAATATTATCGAGCCAGTTTCAAAACGTCCCCTTTTGTCCGATATCTGCGTCAAGCTCAAATTTTAATCCTCGAAATACTCCATGTATTCCTCCGGTTAAAATTTTCGCCTTCCTTGATCTCGAACAGATAAGCGGAGACTTCGAAATTGAACATTTTGAAACTGCCTCTGTTAAATATTACAATTTGCTAAAATTTTGACTCCATCAACCCTGGCGCTGTATAGCACCAGACCAAATAAATTGTCAAAGGTTTTTTTAAACATTTATTTTTCTTTTTGAGCTTCAGCCGCAACTGCTTTAATTGCAGGAGGTTTTTGAGATATATCTTTCTTTTTTTTTGAAGGAATTGTCTGGTCTTTCATAGTACAATTCCCATTGAAAATACCTCCTTCCTCAACAGTTATAACCGGAGCTTGAATATCACCGACAACACGACCCGGAGGATAAATCTCAATCCTGTCCTGGGCATCTATTGTTCCGTGTACCTCGCCCATGATTATGGCAACTCCCACAGTTATTTTCGCCTCAACCACAGCCTTCTCACCCACAATAACCGTACCACCATTGCTTTTGATCTTTCCTTTTACATTCCCATCCAGCCTGATAGCACCACGGAATTCTACTGTTCCGTCAATACTTGCATCAGACCCCAGAAAAGTAGATATAGAATCGTGTTTTTTACCTTTCTTCATATCTTTAATACCCTCCTTAATTGTTCGTATTATTCAGCCTATTGAAAAATATACCCAGATGAGTCCGGCACTCAGACGTCTGAATGCCGGACGGTTCTTTATAATTAAAATTTCATACTGCGTCCTGTAAGCGTTCACAGGTGCAGCAGATGTACGTGATCAGGGCGACCAGCTATAGTCTGCTATGCTGGTCGCCCTGATAGCGCGCAGATGCTGTGCTTGTGAATGCTTATAGGTTATTCAAGCATGAACCGCCTCATACTCACATTTATCAAAATACCAACACAAACTATCGTAACAACAATAGATGAGCCCCCATAGCTGATAAACGGCAAAGGCACACCAACAACCGGCATAAGCCCCATTACCATCCCTATATTAATAACAACCTGCCAGAATATCATTGCCGATATTCCGACAGAAAGGATTGTGCCAAAGGGGTCCCTGCACCCGTAAGCTACATTTAATCCTTTTATGAGCAACATCAGGAAAAGAAAAATAAGAAATACTGAACCGGCAAACCCCCATTCTTCCGCCAAAACTGAAAAAATAAAATCCGTATGTTCTTCAGGAAGAAAAGACAGCGTATTTTGTGTTCCTTTTAAAAAGCCCCTCCCGGTGATCATACCCGAACCAATGGCAATTTTTGATTGAATTATATGGTAGCCTGCGCCCAGAGGATCCCGTTCAGGATTTATAAATGTTAATATACGCCTTTGCTGATATTCTTTTAAAAAAAACCATACAACAGGAAAAGCCGTCATACACGAAATAATGATATATATAAATGATCGCCTTTCAATCCTTACAAAAACAGTTATTGAAGCGGCAATCAGAAAAACTACAAGTGCTGTTCCAAGATCAGGCTGTCTTACAATCAAAACAAATGGAATTATGACCAGTATCGCAGGCTCAATAAGATTACGCAGTGTAAATCCCCGCGTATATGCATGCTTTGAATAGTATCTGGCCAGAATAATTATCACTGCAATCTTTACCAGTTCAGATGGCTGAATCGACAGAGGGCCTATCATCAGCCATCTTTGTGATCCGCTGACATGTTTTCCAAGAAATAAAACAGCGATTAAAAGCAAAATACAAACCGTATAAATCGTATACGCCCACCTGTCCAATAATTTATAATTGAATAAAAAGGAAAAAGCCATTAACATCAGTCCGGCACAAAACCATACCACTTGCTTGATATAAAACATTTTATCGAGCGTGGCTTCGCCGGCTGTTACTGCGCTGTACAGCGTAATACAACCAAGACAACTGAGCAAAAGCACCAATCCCAGTAAGCCCCAGTCAAAATATTGTATGAATCTTCTGTCAAACATTGTTGTTTTGTTTCAGTAAATATCCGAGTCCAACGGGCTCGGCCTTGATCACCTCTATAAGGGGTTCCATCGTAAACGCCACACGTTGCGAGTTGCGAGTTGCGGGTTTCGGGTTTCGGGTTACAAACAGCGTCTTGTTATTTTCTTACATTAAATATTGTTGATTATTTTATACCATATTTTATTTCGATCATTATTTAACAATAATATTGAATTTTATCCGAGCAAATTCAATATTAAATTGAGATAGGATTCATTCCATCACTCGTAACACGCAACCCGTAACTCGTAACATGGGCTAATCAATTCGGCATAGTCGTTTGTCTCTGACATGGCCCAAAG
>JAUWOH010000309.1 GCA_030612225.1 Desulfobacteraceae bacterium | reverse complement strand
GCAGAGGTTGTTTTTCCCTTCCCATCACCTGTCATAACTATGACAAGTCCCTGTTGCATCATTTTTCCCCTTTTCAAGAAAATTGAATCGATGGCTTGGCGCAGAATTCTTTTGTATCTTTGGCAGAAAAATCAGAACAATAATATTCTGCCACCATATAGATGGGTTGTCAACCGGAGTATCCCGATGAAAAGTGATGAATCGAACGAGCCGCCTCTCCACAAGACTGCCAGCTCACTTCACATTATTTTTCTTTTCTGATAGGTCCTTACATCGCTTTTATTGTGTACATATCCGATTAGTAGCAGACAGCTTGAGACATCGCGTTAAATCAAGTTTCCGATCCGATTAAACGATATGAGAGCAGGTCCATGAAGTAAACCCTGTTTGTCATAGGTGTTTGCCGCAGCAGGAAAAGCAGGTGTGCACTGAAACTGGCGGAAAAGTATGGTGGAAAAAACATGCTTTTCCTTGCCACTTGTCCTCCCGGTATGATGAAATGAAACAAAGGGTTGCCCGCCACTAGGCGAAAAGGGGTAAACAGCTGAACTCAAGCGAGCAGCACGAGCCGTAGGGATTTGGTGATGGCTATAAGCAACTTGAAAATATTTTTGATATAAAGGTTGAGCTATTGAAGATAGGTGAAATTTATTATCTACGATAAGAACGGCTAATAAGGCATTTTTTTTAAAAGGAAACCATATAGGAATATTACGTGGAAAGACCTTGACTGAACAAGGTCTTATTTTCTATATTCGTCTGAATGTTACAAAAACCATTTATGATAAAACGACTCCTGCTGGTTTCCTTTTTGTTGCTGTCTCTGCTAATTTTATCCATATTCCTGGGTCTTTCCATGGGGTCTTCCGGAAACGGCGCAAATGCTGTTTTTAAATCCCTGTTTGGTATGTATGAAGCAGACTCCATGCTTCATACCATTATCTGGAGGATTCGTTTACCGCGTGTGCTTCTGGCAGCCCTTGTGGGGGCAACGCTTTCCCTTGGCGGGCTTGTTTTTCAGGCACTCCTTAAAAACCCACTTGCCGAGCCGTACATTCTTGGAATTTCAGGCGGATCTGCTATTGGCGCAATTATAGGCATACTGGCGGGATTATCCCGATTCCCTGGCGTTACCTTTACTGCTTTTTTAGGTAGTATTGCCACACTCCTTTTGATCCTTGTCATGTCAACCGGACAATCTATTCTAAAAAAAGATTCCCTGCTTCTGTCAGGTGTTATGGTGAATGCCTTTTGCTCTGCTATTATTATGTTCCTAATATCTATGACGCAGGACTCAAGACTCCACAATATCATTTTCTGGCTCATGGGGGACCTTTCCACGGCTGATCTGAAGCAGGTTGGAATACTTTCGCTGACACTTTTTCCCTGTTTTTTAATCCTGTTCCGGTACTCGCATACTATGAATCTCCTCCTTATGGGAAATGAAATGGCCCAGACCATGGGTGTAAATATTAAGAAAGTAACTACAATCCTGCTTGTAACCACATCCTTTATGGTCAGTTCCACCGTAAGTCATTGCGGCCTGCTCGGTTTTGTCGGACTGGTTATGCCGCATCTTTTGCGTATTATTCTTGGGCCCGACCACCGTATCCTTGTTCCTGCCTGTATCCTTGGTGGTGGAGCGTATATGGTTGTCTGCGATCTGCTGTCAAGAGTCCTCCCTCAGCATGGAGAAATGCCTGCAGGCGTAATTACAGCCATGATAGGCGCACCTTTGTTTATATATCTTTTAAAAAGATCGAAATGATGAAAAAATCTGTTGATATAACTAACCTCAGTTTTGCTTACAGGAATAACCCTGTTTTGAATAATTTATCATTTTCGGTTTCGGAAGGCGAATTTTTTATCATCATTGGACCTAACGGTTCAGGAAAGACAACCCTGATGAAATTAATTTCCGGAATCCTGAAAACAAAAATGGGTGAACTTAAAGTTTTTAACCAGCCTCTCAAAGAATATACACGGAAAGAACTGGCAAAAATAATTGCACTTGTCCCACAGATGGCAGCCCCTGATTTTCCTTTTACGGTTACAGAACTGGTCCTTATGGGACGCTCTCCCCATCTAAATGTGCTGGGTCTGGAACAGGAAAAAGATCTTGAAATTGCACAAAATGCTATGGCCTTTACCGAGGTTGAACATCTCGCTCATAGAAAAATAGATCAGTTGAGCGGAGGTGAATGCCAGCGCGTTTTCATTGCCAGAGCAATCTGCCAGGAACCAAAAATAATCCTTCTTGATGAACCGACTGCGTCACTCGATTTAGCCCATCAGGTCAAAGTGATGGATTTAATGGAAAAACTAAAAAACGAAATGGGCTTTACCATAATTATGGTATCGCACGATGTAAATCTCGCAGCTATGTATTCGGATCGAATTCTCATGCTCAAAGCCGGAGAAATAGTGAACATTGGAAAACCGGATAAAATACTTACCTTGCAGATACTAAAGGAAACTTATGGTTGCAGGCTTTTAGTTGATGAAAGTCCGGTGGGAAGGTTTCCGAGAATTACACTGGTGCCTGAGAAACATCAGTATAAATTAGGAAAAATTGAAAGCACGAAAATAGAGTAAGTGGAAACTCATTTGTTATTTCTATAATATTTGATGGGATCGCGACCGGGGGCGTTAATGCCACGGCGTTCGAGAAGAGAGCCTTCCTGGCGGTAAAAGTTTATGAGGGCTTTAAGGTAGTTAACCACCGCCTGCACCTCATTTATGCGGCTTACCAGAAGATCTCGCTGTGCCTGAGCCACAAAAAAATTGATGGATAGACCAACCCGGAATTTTTCGGTTTCAATCCGCATTTTTTCTTCCTGAAACTTTCTGGTTGCAGTGCTTGCGGAAATTTGCTCTTTTGTGCGATTGACTTCAATATAAGCATTTCGCACATCAAACTCAACCAGTTGTTTGAGGTTGTCCAAAGCCATTTCCACCTGGTCTCGGCGAAGAATCGCTCTACGATGCTGCGCCCCGGCATCGCGGTTGAAGATGGGATATTTAAAATTAATACCCGCCATCATATCATAGCTGTCTCCATCAATGTCGTTAACCGATCCTGAGAAGGAGTCAGCATATCCGGTCTTTCCAAGGGTAATAAAAAGATCCATTTTGGGAAGCAGCCCGTTTTTGGTGCGAACGATTTCAAGATTTTCCTTCTGAATATTCAATTTTGCCTGGTTCATTTCCGGCCTCATCCGAATAGCCAATGCCACGTGTGTTTCTACTACATCAAGTTTGATTTCAGGTAGTGTAGGTGGATGTACCATGTTGATGTCTCGATCCCAAAGGGTCTGCCCTGGCGGATTCAGCAACCTAAGCAGCTGGAGACGGTTAGACTCCAAATTGCTTTTAGCGTTGATCAGCCCTTGTTGCTGTGCGGCAACCTCGGCCTGTACTGCGGCAAGCTCTGCTTCCGCCATGGCTCCCACTTTGATCATCTCTTCGGTTTCGGTTATCTGCTGCCTGGCAAGTTTCAGCGATTCCTCTACAATTTCCACCTGCCTCTGGGATAGTGCATAGTCCCAATAGGTGGTTTCAACCTGCGCCAGTAATGATTCGCTAAACCCCCGAAGCTCGTATTGGGTGATGTCGGTTTCGATTCGTGATTGACGAAGCTGCGCCAGGTTCACACCCGTTCCGAACCCTCGAAGCAGCGACTGTGTGACCGACAACCCCAAGCGGGTAGATGAGTAAGGTTCATTGTACAGGTCGGAATCTGTGGTTTTTGTGGTGGCGTCTATCTCCACAAATGTACCGGTGGGGAAATAATTTTTGAGAGAGATGCTTCCTTGAATAACATCATTTACCGAATTTCCGGTATAGCTTCCCGACTGGTTCAGGCTTTTAATATCATTTCGCTGTTCAGAGACTTCCGCCTCTACCGTTGGATCGAAAACTGCCCGTTCCTGATCCTCAAAGGTTTTCCGGATAGAAGGATTGATCCGTTCCACTAACAACGAACGGTTGTTCTCCAGAGCAATGAGAATGGCATCTTTTACCGTGATTTTAAGCGGACCTTTTTCAGAGACATTTACAATCTGTTGGGATATTGGCTTAATTTCAACTGCTGCCGGCACATCCTTTTCAATGTATACGTCCGACGGGATTTGCTCCTCTCCGATCCTTACGTCTTTAGTGGTCACACAGGATAGCGGCAAAAGTGAAAAACTCAAAATAAGTAGCATTATAAATGATTTTCGAAAGCATAAGATTGCCATCATGTCAGCTCCTCACCAGTAGTCTCTCGGGGTTTGCGTTCAGCTGGCTTAATAACGGCATAGGTCTCA
>JAUWOH010000021.1 GCA_030612225.1 Desulfobacteraceae bacterium | reverse complement strand
GATTCCCTGAGCAGGTCTTGCGGAGAGTCGTCAGCCCTGGCAAATTTAAGTACAAGCAGCCGGTTTCCACAATCAAGCGGCACAGCAAGACTCCTTCCAAAAAATACGGATCGCTTAGAATTTGTAGAATTATTGCCCGATATTTCCTGCCAGCTCACAAGGGGTATTTGCTTAATATCGACATCCTTTAAGTCAGGCCCACTGATATTCAAAGGAAAAGCCCCCAGCGTTTCAGCACACGCCCGGTGTGCATATCCTGTGGTTGTTTTCAGGACGCTTTTCATGGCGGAAAGAGCCATTTCGGCCAGGAATTTTTCATCGGAATGGATGATGATAGCCCCAAGTGTTTCAGCAGCCTGTCTGAAAATAAAAAGGCCCTGTCTTCGTCCGGAATATTGAGGATCTTTAAGAAGGTCTTGTATGGTTACTATGGTTTCCTGGTCAATTATGCCGGGATTACTTTGGGCAAGGCTCTGCAGGTGATATATCGCAAAATATTTTGTATAATAGTCGCTGACGTTATCTTTAATTTCTTTTTCCGAAAGCGCCTTTAGACGTTTTACATTGCTGTTTTTTATATGTTTGGCAGAAATATCGAAACTGTTCATATTTCAGGTCATATTTCAGGAAATTTTTTGTAGATAATCCTTAAGTTCTGTAAAATTGTCCGGGTTGCCTACTAGAAGGTGCCCTTTAATTCTTTCCCCGTTTAAATGTTCGTTAAGAAAAAATTCACTCCCATCAGTTTTGAAAATTTTTCCTCCTGCAGCTTCAATAATAACGCGAGCAGCAGCAAGATCCTGAAAGGACTCATTGGAAATAACAGCGGCATCGGCACGCCCCATGGCAATATAGCAAATATGAGCGCTGGTGCACCCTAAAGCTCTTATTTTGCCTGGAAAAGTGGAGCTGTAATAATTGTGAAATCTTGAGTAGGTTAAAAGAAGGCTCTCGTCATTGAAAGGCTCCGAACTTGAAATACGTATCTTCTCGTTTCCCCGGAAAGCCTCTTTATCAGCCTGAGCATGAAAAAGATCACCGGTTGCAGGCATATAGAATGCACCGAAAACTGGCCAGAAATTTTCAATAAGTGCCAGAGACATCCCCCATATGGGAATCCCCGCCTGAAAGTTGGCAACACCATCTATGGGGTCAAAAATCCATAAGTACCTGTTTTCCTCATGGGAGTAATCTGTAAGTTCCAGGTTATCCTTGAACACAAGATGCTCCGGAAAATGAGAATAGAGCTGATCGCAAAAAAACTCAGTCAGATTAAGTTCGGCTTCTGTGACAAGATTCTCATCGAATTTAATATGAGGCTTACCTTTGCCGTAATAAGAAAGCGCTTTTTCTCCTGAGTTATGAATTACATCCATCGCAAATTGGATCAAGTCTTCTATCCCATGAGTTTTCTTTGACACTATTTACCTCCTTTTTTAATTCTGACTTCTATCTCCTGAGTGGTTAAAAAATAACCGTCTATATTAATACGATCAAGAAAATATACCAGCCAGAGAAACCCATTCTTCTTTTTCACGTATCTCTATCACTTCAAAACCTGATGCGACCATTTTTTCAGCGACCTTATCCTTGTTTTTTTCTATTATACCTGAGCAGATAAAGATACTTTTCTTTTTGAGAACACTTTTTACACTGTCGAGCAAAACCATGATCGTCTCTGTTAAAATGTTGGCAGCTACAAAATCAAACCGGTCATTTAATTGATCCGTAAGATTACCGGTCATTACTTTAAAATTTTTACTGTCTATTCCATTAAGTAATAAATTCTTTTCAGCAATATCTATGGCAACTTCATCATTATCTATGCCGCAGACCTTCTGAGCGCCCAGCTTTGCTGCCGCAAGCATCAATATGCCGGAACCGGTTCCGATATCTAAAAATTTATCCCCTTTTTTCATGTATTTTTCTATCATCGATATACATAACGCTGTTGTCGGATGCGTACCTGTTCCGAAAGCCATTCCCGGATCAATCTCAATAACGATGTCACCGAAATTAGCATCATAATCCTGCCAGGAAGGTTTTATAACTATTTTTTTGGTGATTTTGAGCGGATGGAAAAACTTTTTCCACGATTCAGACCAGTCTTGTTCATCGATTTTACGGCAGATACTTTTGGAGAAAATACCACATTCCTTTTCAAGTCCAATTAGCTTTTCTTCTATAATCTTAAGATGTTTTTGGCTCTGTTTATTTTCAGGAATATAACCGGTCACTGCAATATCAGCCGGCCTGATGGCATCTGTATTTTCCCATTCTTCAACCGGTTTAATGTCAGGATCTTCGACAACAACCCCTTTAAGTCCTAAATCATAGAAGATATTTGAAATAAGATCTGTGGCTAATTCTTTGGCAGTACAATCAAAAATTACTTTTATTTCGATCCATTTCATGATTTTTTATTAAGAATTAGACCGGATAGTAATGAAAATCATATATATTAAGCAAATCCTAATTTTCGATTAATGTATTTTAAATAACTATCTAAATATTGCATGTTAATTATCCACATTGTATATATCTTTTCATAAGGTATCAACTCTTTCTCAGCATAGCTGACTGGGTAGAGTAAAACAGATATTTCCTTACGCTTTATAATTTCGGTGAGCAGTAAAAGCGTTTTATGGAGAACTTCCCTTGAAAGATCGCTCGAATCTAAAATAATCACTTTGATGCAACTGGTTAAGTCTGACAGGTTTAAACCAATATCAGATATATTGACTATAAGAATAGCCTTGAGGTCGTTACCTTTTTTTAGCGAAAAAATAAGCCTCTCCCTTTTAAACCCGTACTTTTGATATTCTTTTACAAGTTCATCAAAATCAGCCGTTTCCGAATCAAGGTCAAGCGCAGGTATCATGAGTCCACCTGACTCGCGTTCATAAAAATTTTCCAGTTCTACAAGTTCTTCGTCCCGAGTTTCAGTCAGCTGCCACGGCTCTGATAGCCTATTCTTTATACTATATGTGTTTTTATAATGAAAATAGGTAAAATCATCCACCGAACATTTTTTCGGATCTTTTATATTTCTAGCAGCTCCTCCAAAAATACGACTTGGGAATTTGTTATCGGTTCTGTAGTAAAATATGAGAAAATCCATATGAAGAGAATAAAGCCTGTAGGAATTATTTACAAAGTCTCCGATCTGATCCAATACAACCAGACCTGCCCTGTTTAGAGCTGACTTCCTGGCGGCATGGTGATGAACTAACCATGTATTTCCATAAAAGCGTAACATGGCCATATGGCTAAGAATACGACTCTTATCCTGACATATGAAATGTCTGGCAATATTCGGATGCTGGGTATAAAGCTTTTTATAAGTATCTTTGATTTGCTTTTTATTTTTTTGAATAAATTCATATTTGCTCGGATAAATAAAACCGGTTTCAAAAAAGAAATCCCACAAGGCATCCATATCCACCTTGTTGCAGACATAGGCATTGCTTTCTTTTTCCTGATGCAAAATAGATAAAAGTTTCATGTTATCTTCAAGCAGCATGTCTAATACGGCAATACCGCATTTGACCCGTATACCTCTTTCGTCTCCGCAGGAAATTTGCCGATATAAAACCTGGGCTTTGCATTTGATTGTTGATTTGTCTGCGAAGCTTAGCTCCAGTTCCGGTATGATCATTCCGGGCAAAAGTACAGCGCTATCTTCGTCTTCTTCTGTTGAAAAACCGGATCCCGATATATCTGTGACTTTTAAAGTTGTCATTTTTTTTGTAAAAGGGTGCCTGAAGGTAATATCAGGTGACGGTGTTATTTCCTGTCTTTTGGTGCGGTGATCTTTCTGCTGGTATCTTTGTATCTGGTGTTCAACAGGTTCAAGAACATATTGCCTCGTTTTATGCCCTCCGGTATTTTTAAGTATTTTACATTCCCCGGCATATAATGTTTCACTCTCGTTAGATAAGATAATATTCACCTTAAGATTCTTATCAAGCCATTGAAAGGTCTGAGGAGGTACTGTTGTTAGTTCGACACAGAAAGAAACAGCATTGAAATCTATGAGAGAGCCATAAAAGAAAGAACCGTTTTGAATAAACTGAACATTTATCCCTTCACATGAATGCCTTGCTACTTTTCGAGAACTGATTTCATAGCATGTTTCAGGCAGTGTAAAACTTATTCCCTCATCATTCATGCTGGATACTTTAGGTGTTACTGAAAGAAGTTTTGCACCATCTATGATAAAAAAATTCTTGAATTTATATGAGTGTAACTTCTCAATAATTTCACGTGTTTCCACCCAAAGGCAATCCAACTGAGTTCCTAAACAGGGCTTTGGCCTGGCGTGAAAAGAAATAGACAAGTCATATTCTTTGTGTTTGAAATTAATAAGGATAGTGCCATCCTGAAAATTTGTAAAGTTGAGTTTATTAACCAGGTATTCTTTGCTGAGCGGTTTGCCTGTTTCATTATTACTTGCTTCAGCACTTTGCTGGTTGGCCTGGAACATTTCTTCTTTTTCCTGGGCAGTAACTTCCGTGTTTGTATCGAGAAGTTGAATGTTGTTTTTGCGAGCTCTTTCCATCATATTCGCCTCATACGTAAAAATTAAAATAAAGTATTGTCTATGCAAATAATATGAAACGCGCTGGGCATGAGATACATAAGCCACGAAAAGCGAGAAGCATATTGATCCCGTGGAGGATGTCTTTTTTATTTTGAGCGAGTCAGGCAAAATCCAGGTAGATTATGAAAAACTTCAGTTTATGATTTGCGTCCCCGACAGACGATTACCGGTGTATAAGTAAATCTTCGCGGATCAAAAAAAGATTCCCTGAACTCCGCAAGAAATCCTTCAAATTTATCTTCATATTCTTCAAACCTATAACCTGAGTTTTTTGCTGCAATTTCTACTTTCTTCATCCAATTGAACGCGTCGGTTTCTTTTAGCTCACCAAAAATACAATGATGGGCGTCGATGCGTACATCAATCTGCTCATATTCAAGATCATAAAGAAAAGAATATAACTTTCTACCCACATAAGGGTCAAAATTCTCATGTTTTTCTAAAAAAGACATGATTCCGTATAGTGCCTTTTCAAGTCGTGGAGACAATCCGTAATGGCTTAGGCAGTTATAGTCCAAATCAACGAGGCACATGATTCCACCCGTCTTCAAAACAGATGAAACATTTTTTACAATATCAAAACTATCTGAAAGATAATGCTCAAGTACAAAACGGATCCAAATGAAATCAAATAATCCCAACTTATCTAGGGGCTTGCGGATATCTCCAGTAATAAATTCCACGCCCCCTTCTAAGTAATGAGACCGCGCATAATCAATTCTTTTTTTGGAAATATCAACTCCAGTGGCTGAACCGCCTGGTTGAACAAGGTTGTTCAAATAAAATGTAGTTTTCCCCGAACCGCACGCCAAATCGAGTATACGCATACCCGGCCTTATTCCAGCCCATATTGCCAGTTCCCCAATTATTTTAGGGTCTGTTTTAAGATCCAAGCGAATCGATTCCTCTTCGCCTTCCATTATATAGCTGCGGTTATCCATTTTATCTGTATTCCCTATCTTCCATTGATTAAAAGCGGCGATCTTTTTTAAATAACCTTAGCTATATACTTTTCCATGCCGATTTCTTCATAATACGAGATTTCCGGCAGGTCTAGCACCTTTTTTGAAAAATCAAGTACTTTGGAGTAATCAAAGAATAAATCCGTTTTTTCGTAGTAGGTTGCAAATATTCTTTTTGGCCTAAATTCCTTGTAACTGCATGAAGTCGTTGTCAAAGGAATACTGTTTTCCAAAATAAAATTTTTTATTTCCTGATCATTGTATTTAATTAAAGGCTTGTATATGGTCGGACCTCCTTTAAGCTTTAGCAGAGGATAAAACCGCTGGGCTGTTTCAATGAATCTCTCATCAGAGCTTTTCTGCTGTAAGGAACTCGAATAATCTTTATCAGAAAAAGTGGCTTTTGATATATGTTCGAGTGTTGCACTTACAAGATCCCAAAGAGAATAACTCATTATTATCACGGTCGAATTCCAATCAGAAATCGTCCGGTTTAATTGAGATGCGAGAATTTTTTTTTTCATTTGGATACAGGTCAAACAGGGACTCTGTCCTTTTTTTAACGCTTCAGCTAAATATTCATCTGAAACCGGCGCTTTGTGCCAGAGGATGCTTACATTCCTTTTGTGCCAGTAAGAATCAATTTTTTTTACGTCTTCGGCTGAATATACATTAGCTGGAAAAAAAACTCCGTGTGCTTCATAGGTAAAATCAAATTCTTCAGCGGCCTTTTGAATAAGATACAAAACAACAGATGAATCCTTACCACCCGAATAGGGTACCATCACTTTTTTATCAGACAAATCTTTCAATATAGCTTGGTTGTGAGTCTTCCATGAGGAATAATTTAAGCAAGATTTCATTCATATACTCCTTTTATCTTAATATCAAAGTAACTGGAGTGACACTTTAGAAAGTACCGTATATGGGACATAACCCTAAACGCCGTCGTTGAAGCTACAGTTAGCGCAATCAGGGCGGCATGTCAACTCCAGGGAACTGCTGAATTATCATAGATCACGTAAAATTTTAGTACAGGTGACCATGGCATACCATAAATTTGAGGCCGATTCTTTGTCTGTATAATGAAAAATTACTTTTGTTTCAACCTGCCTCAACGTTTTCTATTTTTAATATTTATCTTTATATCTTATTGTGATAAAAGTCTATACAGAAAATTATTTTCAAATGCTGTTTCAAAACTTTATTTTAGCTCATTTTAAAATATTTATAATAAATTTATCATATCTCTTTTTAGTTGAATAAAATGGACGAAAAATCACCTATTTATAATAGTCGCATTATAAGGGCTTTTATTGAATTCATTGGAAAGAAGTATCCTCATATAGATAGGGATTATTTGCTGGAATATGCGAAGATGACCAAATATGAGGTGAATGACACAGGACACTGGTTCAATCAAAAGCAAGGGGATCGATTTTATGAAATTCTTGTTAGAAAAACGGGAAATCCGAATATTGCCAGAGATGCAGGCCGTTACACCTTCTCAAGCAAAGGATTGAATGTTTTGAAGCAATATGTATTAAGTTTCATGAGCTTAGCTTCTCTTTATATGTTTATGGGAAAGTTATACAGCATTATGAGTCGTGGCGCCCTTGTTAAAGCAAAAAAGCTTAGGTCAAACAAAGTTAAAATTGAGTCTACACCTAAACCGGGTGTAAATGAAAAACTCTATCAGTGCGAAAACAGAATGGGCACTTTTGAATCTCTCGCTCTATTGTTCACAGGAAAATTCGCCACCATTGAGCACCCTGTATGTTTTCACAAGGGTGGTGACTGCTGCCGCTACATCATTTCCTGGGAAAAAACATCATATGGAATCTGGAAAATCGTTCGCAATTACTCTTTGTTATTTTTCATCTTAGCAATACCGGCTTTATTTTTTTTCCTGCCGGTCCTCACATGGGCTGTTGTTTCTTTGGTTTGTGCTCTTATAACCATGATATTTTCATTTTATACGGCATATCTTGAGAAAAAAGAGCTTATCAAAACCATTGAAAGCCAGGGCGATACAGCAAAAGGCATGATGGATGAAATGAGTATCCGTTATGACAACGCCCTGTTTAATCAGAGAATCAGTCGGGTCGCAGCTAAAATTCAGGATGTTGATGAACTCGTTGATACTGTGACGAATATTATGGAAAAGCACCTCGATTTTGATCGCGGAATAGTCATGCTTACTAATAGAAATAAAACACGGCTTATTTATTCCGCAGGATACGGGTATAATGAGCAGGATAAACAGGTATTAAGACAAACCGAATTTCATCTTGACAATCCAAATGCCACAGGAATTTTTGTAAAATCCCATAAAGAGCTGAAACCCTACTTGGTTGATAACATTAATGGTAATGGAAAACGCCTCTCCATTAGAAGTCGTAAACTGGCAAATCAAATGGGTGTCAAATCCCTTATATGTGCACCTATAATTTATGAAAAGGAGTCTTTGGGCATTCTGGCAGTTGATAACATAAAATCAAAAAGACTCCTTACGCAAAGCGAAATAAATCTTTTATCAGGTGTTGCCTCACAACTGGCACTTGGCATTGCCAATGCCATGTCTTTTCAAAAACTCCAGGAAAGTGAAGAAAAATATCGAACTGTCCTTGAAAATATTGAAGAAGGTTATTTTGAAGTTGACCTTGCCGGCAATTTTACTTTTGTTAATGAAGCGACCTGCAAAGTACTCGGGTATGAAAAAGATGAGCTGATTGGTATTAATAACAGAAAATATATGAATGAAAAAAACGCTAAAAACATTTATCATACCTATAATAAGGTTTACCGAAACGGTAAACCTGCTAAAGTTGTTGATTGGGAACTTATCCGAAAAGATGGCTCAGTATGCATAGTAGAATTGTCAATATCATTAATAAAAGATGCAAAGAAGCAGCCGACAGGATTTAGAGGCGTAGCAAGGGACGTTACAAACCGAAAGCGTGCCGAGAAAGAAAGAAAACGACTTGAAACACAGCTCCTGCAGGCTCAGAAGATGGAAGCTATCGGGGCCCTTGCCGGTGGTGTGGCGCACGATCTTAACAATATTTTATCCGGCATTGTAAGTTATCCCGAGCTGCTGTTATTGGAGATTCCTGAAGACAGCCCACTTAGAAAACCGTTGCTGACAATACAAAACTCCGGTGAAAAAGCTGCCACCATAGTTCAGGATTTGTTAACACTTGCAAGAAGAGGTGTTGCAACCTTAAAGCCGGTAAACTTAAATGATGTTATTATTGAGTACTTGAAAAGCCCGGAATACATCAAGATGAAAGCATACTTCCCTGAGGTTAAAGTGGAAGTGTTAAATAGGCTTGAACCGGATCTGTTAAATATTTCAGGCTCCCATGTCCATCTTTCCAAAACAGTTATGAACATTATATCAAATGCCATAGAAGCGATACAGGAGCCCGGCAAGATTACTGTATCAACAGAAAACCGTTATATTGACAAGCCTGTGACAGGTTATGATTACATAGAGGAAGGTGACTACGTTGTTTTCACAGTATCGGACACAGGAATAGGAATTTCTCCGGAAGATATGGAAAGAATCTTTGAGCCTTTTTACACAAAAAAGGTTATGGGAAGAAGCGGAACGGGTTTGGGTATGGCTGTTGTCTGGGGAACGGTAAAAGATCACAAGGGATACATTGATGTTCAAAGCAGTATTGGAAAAGGAACAACATTTAAACTCTATTTTCCTGTAACCCGAATGATATTGGTAGAAGAAAAATCCCCGTTGTCTATAGAAGCATACATGGGTGATGGAGAGACAGTTTTGATTGTAGATGATGTTGATGAACAAAGAGAGATAGCATCCGGAATGATGAAAAAGCTGGGCTACAACGTAACATCGGTTTCGAGCGGAGAAAAAGCGGTGGAGTACCTGCAACACCACAAAGCAGATCTGTTGGTCCTGGATATGATAATGGAGCCTGGAATTGATGGACTTGAGACCTACAAGCAGATACTTAAGTTACATCCCGAACAAAAAGCAATTATAGCAAGCGGTTTTTCTGAAACGGATAAAGTTAAGGAAACTCAAAGACTCGGGGCGGGCGCCTACATTAAAAAGCCGTACGCAATAGAGAAAATCGGAACCGCTGTTAGGGCTGAACTGGATAAATAAATTTGGTTCTCTTTTTTCACCGCCCACTCGCTACGTTCGTTCGAGACGCAAAGACAGCAGAGAAGGACTTTTCCCTTTTCTGCTGAGAGGGCAGAAAAGGGAAAGAACTGACGCTATGCGTTGTAGTTTTGCATGTGGCAGACCTCTTCCCGAAAAGCATGTCCTTTTTCTTTGCTGGCCTCTCACCAGCAAAGAAAAACATAAATCATCTCTGCGTCCTTTGCGTCTTGAACGAACGTAGCGAGTGGGCGGTGAAATAGCTAAAGCTTTTCGCCTGATGGCAAAGGTTATAAGCTTGGTGAATGGAAAAATAAATTTGTATTAATTTAGCGCTTTAAATTTTTCCTTCGGTGGATTAAAATAGCCGTATTTTAAATCCGGAAAAGTTTTTTTTATCTGTTTGAGCGTTTTTTTCATACCGGCCGGTTTGCCATGTTTTGTAGCCGTATTCATCGCTTTCCAGTACCTGACCGGATCAAAGTTTAAGTTCCTCCACTGAATCATGTTGACCTGATGCTTTTCAATAAACGAAATCAGCGCTTCTATTTCTTCCGGCGTATCAGTAAACCCCGGACAGTTCAGATAGTTGATTGAAACAAAAAGTCCCCTTTGTACTCCTGTGTCAATTCCCTTTAAAACATCCGAAAAGCTGTAACCCTGCGGCCGAAAATAGGCGGTGTAACACTCTTTTCTGACACTGTTCATGCTGATGCGCATACTGTCCAGACCTGCATCAAAAAGCTTCTCAAGAATACCTGGCCTGCTGCCGTTGGTGTTTATGTTTATTGTGCCACGGCTGGTTTTAGCTCGTATCCTGCGTATAGCCGGCTCGATAACATCTGCTGCCAGCAGCGGGTCACCTTCACAACCCTGTCCAAAACTGACAATGCTGTTTTTAACCCTTCGGATATGTTCCAGAGCAACTTCGGCTATTTCCTCAGGAGATGGTGTAAATGGAATCCTGTCCTGGCTACTCGGGATTTCGTCATTTTTCTGAAGCGAGATACACCCCAGGCATCTTGCGTTACAATATTTTGAAGTCGGAAGTGGTGCTTCATATCTACCAAGAAAAAAGTTCTTTCCTGCCGGGCATCCATATGTCAGTGCACATTTCTCCAGATGACCTCTGAGCCGGTTAGAAGGCATTTTTTTTCTTAACCTGTAAACTCCGGCCACTACATCTTCGTGCTTCATATATCGCAAATCCTGCCGTTTTTCTATATCAACAAGAATTGCTGTAGATCTGAACTTTCCTTTTTGCCATCCAGCTGCCCCATATGAAAAAAGCGGAAGATATCCTGCATTTTTATCTTCTTCATACGCACTGATATGGGAAGTAACATATCCAGGTGAATTAAAGGCTGCTACCGGAAATATCTTTTCGCCGGAAACAAAGGGATTTTCTATAAGAGTTTCAATCCTGCCACTGACTGTATTATAAAGAATCGGTTTTCTATCCGGCAGGAACATAAGTTCACTGCCAAAGGGCATATTGATAGTGTCCTCCGTAGTCAGAGGTGCAAGGGTTGGCCCTGCCATACCCATAGCGCCGTAGCCTTCCAGTTCAAAGATTTCTCCCTTTGAATTAGCAACAACAGCCGTTATCAGACGATTATTTTTAACCGGTTTTTGCATTTAAAATCTAAAGGTTGATGATCTCGTAAAAAAAATCATCGATGGCGTCGTAGAAAATTCCATATACAAGGCGCAGTGGTTTTTCAGGGACGAGGCAATACATGTAGTATGCCGAGTTTCTGAAAAACCGCTGCAACGCAGTAGATGGGACTTTCTACGAGGCCATCGAGGTTATTATTCGTGGATATGATGAACAAGGTGCCCGAGTTCAGGAAAGATTATGGCTTTGCAGGCAAGCTTGCAGGCTTTGAAGCTTCCGGGCATGCAAAACAGTATGGTTTTTTCGATCACCCCGGCTGTGGCACGTGATAAAATGGCCGCGGAATCTATCTGTTCAAAGCTGAGCTGGGCAAAAATGGGTCCAAATGCTGTAAGTTCTTTTGTAAAGAGCGGACGAACAGCTTCAATAGTAACATCTTTGCTGCTGATACCGGTTCCGCCTGTAACCAGAAGAGCCTGAGGAGCAGGATCTTTGATAACTTCCATGACTGTTCGAGTTATTATTTCAATCTCATCCGGTATAACCTGATGAAATACAACCTCGTGTCCTTCCTTTTTGGCATGTTTGCTTATCCATAGACCACTTTTATCATCTTTTAAAGATCTGGTTGTTGACACAGTTATAATGCCTGTCTTTACTGCCCTTGGAGCGCTTCTTTTATGCTCTGTGCTGCTCATTATCTCTCCTTTATCCTAATACGACCTTGTCTTCTCCATCATGCTCGGTAAGCAGTACGTTTATTGTCTCCCTGCGCCTCGTTTCAACAATTTTTCCTACATAATCTGCCTGGATGGGAAGCTCTCTGTGTCCTCGATCTACCAGGACCGCAAGCTCAATACGGTCAGGCCTTCCGAAATCTATTACAGCATCCATTGCGGCCCGTGTTGTACGGCCTGTAAAGAGAACGTCATCAACAAGGATTATCTGCTTCTCATCAACTGAAAATAATATATCCGTAGCCTGGACTACAGGGTGGTGGCTAATACGTGTCCAGTCATCACGATACAGCGTGATATCCATGTCTCCAGTTGGTATCTCTACCCTTTCGATCTCTTTGATCTTTGCCTGGAGACGTTTCGCAAGATAGACGCCCCGCGTTTGAATTCCTATTAATATAAGATTGTCTGCACCTCTGTGCACCTCAAGAATTTTATGTGTAATTCTTGTTAATATGCGGTCAATATCTGCTGCATCCAAAATTGTCTCATATGAATTGTCCATGGTTTTTCTCCGATATTCTCTGTGTTCTCTGCGAGCTAAGGGCTCGCGCAAAAATAACTTTTTACGAGTTCATCAATTATAATAATATCCTAACCCGGATAAACCGGAACCTAATTGACTATTGAATATTTGTGGATGTCGCTTCGCTCTGTCATTTTTTTAAAATTGATCCGCCGGAGGCGGACCTTAAATAGTCAATCTTCAATCGACAATCTTCAATCATTTGGGGACGGTGAAAATATTTCAATCCAATTTTTTTGACACCAAATGCAAAAAAATAACTTTTAATATACTATATCATCTACTGATTGAATATCAAGCTTGATTTTGCTTGATTTGTTTTTTAATATAAATAATTATCGTAACCGTTCATAGGTTCAGGGTTCAACGTTCAGGGTTAAGAGCAAAAAAACATTGAAGACCCAAAGTATTCGTTGAACATGGTCATTTCCCAAAGTAACTGCAAATTTGGCTCCAAATTTTGGATTAAGAATGTCGAAGATGACGTTTTTCTTATAAATTCACGTTCCAAATGCAGTCTGGGAACGAAAATGAAACATTGAACCTCTGAACCTTTGAACCCATGAACGCCTACTATTTCTTTTAGCGGAGCCTTTTTGCAATGAAATATTCCTGTACCGGAGTGATATTAGCCGGTGGAATGAATACACGGTTCTTCGGGCAGGACAAGGCATTTTTATCAGTCGGAGGGAAGCGCATTTTTGATCACCTGTATAGCATTTTTAATGATCTGTTTGAAGATATCATTTTGGTCACCAATGATCCACATAAATATCTTGAGTGGGACATTAATATTGTAACAGATCTTTTCCCGGTTAGAAGTTCTTTAACCGGAATACATACAGGCCTCTTTTATACATTAAATCCTTTTGCATTTTTTGCGGCATGCGATACACCATTTTTAAAAAAGGAATTGGTAGAAACTATCGTTAACAGTATCGAACCAGGTGTCGATATCGTCATTCCTGAAACTCCGGCAGGTCTTGAGCCGCTTTGCGCTGTCTATTCAAAAGAATGCCTTAAACCTGTTGAACAGCATATTATTCAAAAAAAATTCAGGATTCAGCAGCTTTTACAAAAACGACGCGTTAAAAAAATTCCTGAAAAAATCCTGCGCGAAAAAGATCCTGATCTTATATCCTTTTTTAATATTAATACGCCACAGGACCAGGAAAAAGCCGAAAAAATGCTGGGAGCTTGATGATTAAGATAGCATGTGACAAAATTGGTTTCTTAATTGTAAAATTTTAAATTTTATGTCAAAAAAATAAAATTAATCACGAAAACACGAAAGAAGGAAAGCACGAAATGCCACTTTGTTTCTATTTTTCGTGGTTTTGAATTTTCGTACTTTCGTGATAAAAAATCTGTTTAGACTGGTTTGTCCAATTTATGAATAACTGACCTATAGGAGAATTTACATGAATTTAATGAACATGATTGATACCATAAAGAAACATCCGGATTATGATAAAGCAGGTATGATTTTGTGCCATAATGGTGTTGTCCGCAGTACGTCACGTGATGGCCGGAAAGTTTCAGGACTCACAATTACTGTAGATAAGGAAAAGCTGCAAAAGGTGATAGATGAGCATAAGAAAAGACCGGGTATAATAGAAATAATAGTTGAAATTGCGGACAACAAGGACCTGTCTTTAGGAGATGATGTTATGCTTTTAGTTGTTGCCGGAGATATTCGGGATAATGTTATTCCTGCTCTAAGCGATACGCTTAATGCTATAAAAACAACCGTTACGAGTAAAACTGAGTTTTTTGAATAACCCCGGACCGGAATAGATGATACAGATTTATCATTTTGGTCGGAAAGAAGCAGACATAATCCGATACTTTGTTGGATTAGTATCCATATTACTGTCGGCAACTGTGTTCAAAACGATTGCTCGTTTTTTACTGCAACTTCGGTTTGCATATGCGCAGCTGTTATAAACCAGGTTTTCGCTCTATTTTAAAATGTTTGACGATTCCTTAAAAATTTGTCTAATCTAAATCTTACCTAATTGCCAAAAAAATTAGAGGGCTGCAAAATGCCAAAAGAAAAAATGCTAAGCGCAAGCATGGAAGACTACCTTGAAGCAATATTTCATATATCGGCTGATAAACAGGCCGCAAGAGCCAAGGATATTGCAAAACGACTTAAGGTGAACAATTCGTCTGTGACCGGGGCGTTGCGAATCCTTTCTGAAAAGGGCTACATCAACTATGCGCCTTATGACCTGATTACCCTGAGAAAAAAGGGTGTTGAGCTTGCCAAAGATGTTGTAAGGCGGCATGAAGTTCTGCGGGATTTTTTTGTTAAGGTCCTTTTTATTGATAAAGATGAGGCTGAAGAAACAGCATGCAAAATGGAACACGCTGTTTCACCCAATATTTTAAACCGCATCATCCGTTTTGTGGAATTTGTTGAAATTTGCCCACGTGGTGGAGATGAATGGATAAAGGGTTTTCAAAAATTTTGCGATCAGGGCACAGCTTTCCCAAATTGTGGAACATCGATAAATGTGTGTCTGGAAGATTTAAAAAAGAGGAAAATAAAGGCTGCGAATAAGCCTCAACCTTCTGTTATTCTAAATAAACTCGATATAGGCCAGAGGGCAAAGTTTATTAAGGTTAAAGGAAAGGGAACTATCAACAAACGTCTATCTGATCTTGATATAACTCCAGGGAGTATTATTGAAATTGAACAAGTATCCCCTGAAAACGGATCTGTCGATATAAAGGTAAGAGGTTACCATCTTTCCCTAAACGAAGATGAGGCATCGAAAATTATGGTTCAAATGCTTTAAATGGTTGTAACCGTTCACGGGTTCAGAGGTTCAGGGTTCAGAGGTTGCCCTCGTTCCCATGCTTCGCTGTGGTAACTTTCGTCCGGCGCTTAAGCGTAGGCATCATATGAGTGACCGATGACCAGAAAAAGAGGAGCATCTTTTCCGGTTCTTGCACACCGCAGGCGGCGTAGGGCGCCGGAATGAGTGGAAAGGCAACCTTGAACCTTTGAACGTTGAACCTTTGAACGGTTAAAAATAGTTTAAATCAAAATCGAGGGGGCTTCTGTCTTTATGGCAAGCCCCCTTGATCTTTTTTTTGTTTAAAACTCCATTGCAAGCTGCGCTGTAACAACATCGGTTTCATCATTATTTTTAAATTTACCGCTGAGATACTCAATGCCCAGTGATGTATTTTCAAAAAGACCATATGTAACCGCAGCACCGTAACGCTTTTCCTGCAAGAAATCACCACAATCATCACTTGCCTCATAACGCACTGCAATTTCAAGATCATCAATAACCCCAACAGCCAGTTCAACATATAAGGTTGATGGTTTGAATTCCTGCCCGCCGTCAAAAGACAATTCACCGGCTGCAAACTCATCAGCGGCTGTCAGGTATTCAGCGTTAAAGAAAAACCTGTCTAAAGCAGAAATTGATATAAACGCACTATACCCGGCAACATAGTCTTTGATGGTTACCGGTCCTGCTTCGATGTCTTCCTGCAAAGAATCGCTGTCTCCAATATTTGATATGTAAGATGCTCCTGCTGATAAACCAAAACCTGAAACAGTGTTTTCCG
>JAUWOH010000221.1 GCA_030612225.1 Desulfobacteraceae bacterium | reverse complement strand
TTAAACTCGTTCTCACGATCTTTCAGGTATTCTTTTTGCTTTTTAATATATGTAATTATATTTTTTTTGTTTTTTTCAAAAGCAGATTGCAGCTTTTTTGTCTTTTCTTCTGAAATAAAGTTTTCTGCTAAATCGTCTATTTTCTTTTTAAACTCTTCAGAGTCTATTTCCCCTAAGTCCAGTGAGAAATCTTTGATAAAAATAAGCAGTGCTCTGACAGCAATGAGGAAAAACTGCCGCTTTTCATCGCTTTTTTTCAGCATTTCGGGCAGATCTTCCTTTTCTAGATTATCACTCTTTTTCTTTATTAACGCTAATGCCATTTTTTTTCACCTGTTTTTAGCCACAGACCAGGCTTCGCACGAGGCTACGACCTGGCAAGGTTCACAAAGACACACACCCCGGTTAAATCCGCTGCGCTCCTCATTTACATGAATTTAACAGGGCAGGCGGACTATTATTTCTGCCGACTCGGCAGAAATAATGATACAAGCCTTCGGCGAAACAAAAACCATAGAGGCTATTAAACCGGGAAACTGGGACTATTGAATATTTGTTGAATCGCTACGCTTATCAATTGAAGATTGACGATTGAAAATTGACTATTTATGGAATCACTTCGTTCTATCTATCTTTTAATATAATCGGTAGAATTCCTTCAATCTTCAATATTCAATATGCAATTTTCAATCGTAAGCATTCCTTCAATCTTCATTGGTTCCAGCTTCCCAGCCTCCACGCCTTTATGCCTTTGTAGCAGAAAGAGTTGCACTAGAAATCTTGAAAATCAGCATCATCCAAAGGAATCACCTGCTGTGGACTCACTTCTTTTGCCCTGTGAGCCGCAATCTTTCTTAGCGCTTTATCTGCATGGGGAATCTGTGAAGCGGTCCTTGCTCTCTTTCCAACCGAAAGCCTTTTTTTCGACTTAGCTGAATTGCCTCCTGCTCCATTTGTGCTTCCACCAACCATATTCTTCAGCTCATTTACCATGCCCTTCATCTCTTCCGCTTGGGCATTAAGCTCTTCAGAAGCTGATGCAGATTCTTCAGCACCCGCTGCATTCGACTGTGTTACCTTGTCCATTTCGGTTACAGCTATGTTGACCTGCTCAATTCCCTGGGCCTGCTCACCAGAAGCTGCTGCTATCTCAGCTACCAGCTCTGCAACCTTAGCGGAACTGGTTGCCACTTCAGTAAAAGCATCAGCGGTAGTATTCACAAGCTCAGATCCATGTTTTACCTTCTTAACCGTACCTTCAATCAGTTCAGCGGTGTTTTTAGCTGCATCCGCAGAACGCAGGGCAAGATTTCTCACCTCTTCCGCCACTACGGCAAACCCGGCCCCTGCTTCACCTGCACGGGCTGCCTCTACTGCTGCATTCAGTGCAAGCAGGTTAGTCTGGAAGGCTATTTCGTCTATTGTCTTTACTACATTCTGTGTCTCTTCACTTGCCTTGGAAATTTCCTCCATGGAACCCTTAAGCTCTCCCATGGAGGTGTTTGCCTGGGAAACCGTCTGGTTTGATTCCTGCATTAGACCATCCGCCTGTTTAGCATTTTCTGCGTTCTGTTTGGTCATTGATGACATCTCTTCCAATGACGAAGATGTCTCTTCTATGGAAGCTGCTTGTTCTGACGAACCTTCTGCCAGAGACTGACTGGAAGATGAAACCTGGCTGGATGCTGATGCCACGTGCTCGGCGCCTTCTTTCATGCCCACTATGATACGGTTCATGGGTTTTGTTATATTATATCTGGCAAATAAATAAGATCCGGTCAAGATCATCGCCAATGCAATCAGAGAGATTACACTTATCAGCATAATGACATGTCTAATATTTCCCTGAATTTCTCTTTTTGTTGAATTAATATTTTGTTTCATGTCTTCCATAGCTGCTTTTACTTTGTTCTCTAACTCTGCTCTTCTGATATTAACGACTTTGTCGATATCATCAATGTACATTCCGGTTCCTACAACCCAGCCCCATTCTTTAAAAAGCTTTACAAATGAAAGTTTTGGCTGTGGCTTGTCTGCACCATACTTGGGCCAGTAATAATCCACAAATCCTTCGCCCTGTTCGCGACAGACTTTAGCAAATTCCACGAATAACCTTTTGCCATTTGGGTCCTTGCTTCCAGAGAGATCTTTACCATTAAGCTCTGGTTTATAAGGATGCATTACCATCTTCGGATACATATCGTTGATCCAAAAATAATCCTTATTTTCAGGTCCGTAACGAAGCCCACCAACATACCGGGCTATATTTTCTTTTTGTCCTGCTACTATGGCGGCCTGAACTTCTTTACTCAATACCTGTCCCTTTGCCGTTGATTTCGCATCTTCCAAACCTAATTTAATAACACTTATTGCTGTCTGAACCTGAGACTTGAGATATCCCTTTTTCTGCAATAGAGTTTCCTCTCGAAATGCCTGCACTTGCCTTTCTCCGTCTGCTTTAATCATTTTTATGTTATCAGCACCGAGTCTTTCGATCTGCGCGATAGTCAACTTCCCGTTTCCTATCAATTGCAAAACTGATACAGAACCTATAATAACTGATATCAAAACCAAAGCGACAGCAATAAGTAAAATTACTTTTGTATTTATTTTCACATTTTTAAACATTTTTTATTCCTCCATTATTCAATTGTCGATTGTCGATTGTCGATTGACTATTTGTTTAATCACTGCGCTTATCAATTGAAGATTGAATATTGACTATTTTGTTGAATCGCTGTGCTCTATCTTTTAATATAATCGATAGAATTCCTTAAATATTCAATTTTCAATCGTCAATATTCAATTTTAATAGTTCCTTCAATCGTCATTTCTTCAATCTTCAAGCCTCAATAGCTACGCCGCCTTTTCCAGGGCGGCGATTTCTTCATCGTTTAACACTTTATCAATATCGAGAAGAATCTTTACGCCACCTTCCATCTTTGCCATTCCAAGGATATAATCCGTATCTAGCTTTGTTCCGAACGAAGGTGTTTCCTCTATATCATTGCCACCTACATTTAATACCTCAGACACTGAATCGACTACCGCCCCGATTTGAACTGTTACTGCCTGGCTTTCGATTTCGACTACAATGATGCAGGTTCTATCCGTATAGTCGATGGCCTCCATTCCAAACCTGAGCCTTAAGTCCATCACGGGTATCACTTTCCCACGGAGATTGATAACACCTTTCACGAACTCCGGTGTGCGTGGCACCGAGGTGATTGGCATCATACCTATAATCTCCCTGATCTTGAGAATACCGATACCATACTCTTCGTTTGCAAGTGAAAAAGTAAGATACTTTCCTTCCTTATCCGTCATTGCCTTTACAGCTTGATCTATTGTTTTTGCTGTTTCCGTCATCTTATTATACCTCCTATATTGATGATTAATATAATTTAGAATTTATCGTGTTGTAGTTTTTTGACCTTTTACAAAACAATTTTCTTTTTATTTGTATCGGGATATTCTTTTGAAAACTTTAATGAATTATAAGAAATAAACGCAATATTTGTGCCGCCTCCGGATTGATTATTGTTGATTAAAAAAGCACTTCCCCGGTTATTTTGCCTGTCAGCTATGAGCTATCAGCTATCATCTCTTTTGCCTCCTAGCTTTTTTGGCATTAAAGTTGCATATTTATTAAATCAAACGGAATGAAGTTTCTCTCCTTTCCTTCATTCCTGCCTCCTTAAAACCCTGCCAGCCCCCCGGCAGGGTTTTTATTTTTTTACTTCAAAGTGAATGTGCCAAATTTTTGGCAAGATGTGTCAATTGATTGGCAGATTTGCTGGTTTCTAGTTGCTGGATGCTTGTTTCTAAATTCTTTATAATAAATTACCTGTCGTTCCTATAAGGATACCAGTCCGACTCTCTCAATTTATCGACTTTAAATACGGCAATCTCGTTTGTTCCGGTATTAAAAACAATTTTTCTTCCTTTGCCTCCCCGAACATCTTCTGATGTTACACGTATCCGCTCCCTGGTGAGAATTCTTTTTGCAGCCATGATATTCTCAAAACCGATGTCTTTTGGTGAAATTGTACTGTTGTGCGCTCCGCCCAATATCTGCGCTTCCAGGTTTTTTATTTTTGAACCGTCATGTATCATCATGCGGATTAGCGTAATTGTAGCGACATTACCGAATCTTGCAGTAGCCTGATCTGAATCGGTTGCAAAGGGAACCTGAAAATGGTTCATCCCGCCGACTTTTCTTTTCCTGTCATAAATGCACACAGAAACGCACGATCCAATCACTGTGGATATTGAGGTGGGTTTTTCAGCCAGGAATATATATCCCGGTTCAAGGTAGTAATTTTCAGTCGCCTTGTTTTTAAAATTATTTATCACTTTTTTTTACATGTATTTCCATGCTCTTTAACATTTCCCAGGCTTTCTCACGCTGAATATCGTCCCCTGACTTTCCTGTTACTAAAATTATCGCCTGTATCACTTTATCACTAAGCCCGGAATTTTTAAGCTCAATAATATCTTTCACCGTTGCAAATTTAATGGGTCTTATATCTTTGCCGTAAACTACAGTTCCGGCATTTTTCATAAATGAACCTTCTTTTATCAACATTTGGATTGTTTTATCGCTCACTCCAGCCTTTTTAAGATTCACTATTTCTTCTGCAGTAAAAGCACATGTCTCTATAGTCTTTTCCTTAACCATTAATTGAATGGTTTCATCGCTTAGTCCCGCTTTTTTCAGCTTAATAATCTCTTCGCCGCTGATACACAGTCCTGCTTCAACGGAAAGAAAGGAAAATATTAAAAGAAAAATAAGGTTTATTGTTTTTTTCATTTTATACTCTGTATTAAAAGCAATCACGAAAACACGAAACTTGATGAGCAGCCCTTCGGACTTTTAGGAGCGCCACTGCGTGGCTTAAGGAGCAGCCTTTCAGGCTTTGAAGAGCGGCCTGACGGCCTTGAGTTTTTACCTCAAGCGAAGCACTCATCAAACGTTAGTGCTCTTCAAGCGAAGCGCTCCTCTCTTCCTTCTATCTGAGAAAATTTAAAAGATTCGGCTGTATCACCCTGGCGGCGGCGGCAAGGGCTGTTTCATATGCTGTTTCTTCGTTCTTTAAATTGATAATCGCTTCCGCCATATCCGCATCTTCTGTTTCTGAAAGCATATTCTCGACATTTAGTTTTAATATTTTCAGTTGACTTTCAGTAAGTTCCAGACGTGTGTAATTAGCTGCACCTTCAGACCTTACGCTTTCAACCTGGCCGCCTGCACCAATAAGTGGCTGGATCTGATTTGAAATATCAGCCTGGTTATAAACCGGATTTTCCAATGCATCCTTAAGCTGCCTTAAAACATCAAAAGTATCTGTTCCACTATTAAAAATCTGCGTGCCATCAGCATTTACAGCCAGGTCCGTATTTTCTCCCAGAATAATTCGAAGCTCACCTGCATCGCCATGATAGGTCGCATTATAAGTTGCATCATGGGTAAAAGGAACGGTACCTGTTTGATGGCCGGCAAACATATACCTGTCACCAAGCTTTGTGTTTGCAAGCTGCATCACCTGATCATATATGTTTTTAACCTGTTCGGCTGCCGTTGCCCTGTCATCCCTTTCTGAAGTTCCTTCGGACTGAACTATTGCAATCTCTTTTGCCTGCCTGAGCAAATCATTCACCTCATCTAAAACAATTTCAGTATGTTCAACCCACATTTTCCCCTGGGT
>JAUWOH010000452.1 GCA_030612225.1 Desulfobacteraceae bacterium | reverse complement strand
TCAAGTCCTTTATCTTCCATGAATATGCGGGCCTGGTTGGCATTGGCCATGGTTTCCGCTGTTGTATAGCTTTTGGAAATTACAATCCATAGAGTTGTTTCCGGGTTTATGCGGGATGTGATTTGACCGAAATTGTGGATATCAACGTTTGCAAGATAGTGTATTTTAATGTTTTCAGCTGCATATACCTCAAGGGCACTTGAAACAAATTCGGGTCCCAGATAAGATCCGCCGATTCCTATAACAACTATATGTTCAAAGGGTTTACCTGTCGAACCTTTAATTTTCCCTCTAAGCACTTTTGATGAAAATGCTTTAATTTCGTCTCGTACCCTTTTTATATCATACATCACATCCTTGCCATCAATAAGAACAGGTTCGTCGCTGAAATTTCTGGATGCCGTGTGAAGCGCCGCCCTGTTTTCTGTAGTATTCACCTTTTCCCCATTTACCATGGAATTAAATGCCGTTCTAATTTTTCTTGTACCTGAAAGTTCAAACAAAAGAGCCATGGTACTTTCATCAACCCTTTGGCGGGAAAAATCGAAAAAGATATCAGCACCATTTAAAGAAAAGTTTCTAAATCTATCTTTTTCATTTAATAGATTTTTTAAATGCTTTTCAGGATGCTTCATAACGGCGGCGTGCTGCATCAGCTTTTTCCAGATAGGAGTTTCATTTATTTTTTCAGAAGGCATAGTGTTCTCCTTTATTTCGATTTTGGTATTAATCAATACGCCCAAATGAGAATTCAGGTAATTCGGTTTTTATAAGCCTATGGCTTATTAAGGCGGGTCGCTGTTTGAAGGTATTAGTAGGCGAGATCTTTGCAAAATTAAGGTGTGAAAAACTGATAAAGTTGTTTGTCAAGCAGGTCAGGCTCTTTTTGTACATGATATTGTATTTAATAAATACTCATGTATTTTGTCTATTTTATCGCAATCGTCTATACAATTCGGAAAATTCTTCCTTTTATCACATTCCTTGCAGGGGCTTTTAACAAGGTAGCCGATTTCAAAATCAAATCTGAATTCAGGTAATTTATTTAATGGCAAATATTTCATAATTGCATTAAGGATATCACAATATATCATATAAAGCAAGTTATTCAATCGAATTCAAAACGGCTAATTCAACCTCTCAGATGTTCTATAACCAAATGATAAAATAGAATATTTAATAGGGTTTGTTTATTCTATCAAATAAAAGCTGGTCATATGGGATCGTCGAAGATCCCGCATTGCGGAAGTCAGAGAGAAGCAGTTATTCCGAATTGATTAACCCGCAACTCGCAACGTGTGGCGTTTACGATGTAAACCCTTACAGGGCAATAAAGGCATAGCCTTTTGGACTCGGATATTTACTTGCCTTGCTAAGTTCTGTCCAAAAATCGCTGATATTCATACATTTTTGAAAATGCTTTTACTGCCCTTTCAGGTGTCTGAAAAAATATGGGCTTAAAGGAGTTGTCTTTCACTTTATAGACAGTTTGATCATTTTCATCTGTCAGAAGGCTGACTCCAAATACCGGCTTTTTATATATCTCCATTAACTTTGCAATATGGTCGATGTATTGACTTTCAAACTGTGCCATACTATCATTAAGTGATTTAAGAAAATCGGAAGAATAAGACGGGTCTGATTTAAGGACGGAATCTGTGAAATTTTCGATGAAAATTCGTCTGCCTAGTATCCCAAGATTAATAACAGCATCACAGCCATCCCATTTTAAAAGTTCTTCTATTACAGTCATGGGTATCGCAGTATCATTTTCTCCAACCAAATCCACAGGATTCGATTTGCTCCAGTAAGGTGGAAGTATTTTGTCTATTTGTTTTATAATTTCAGGAGAAAGTTCAGGAACTTCTATACCGAATTGAGAACACAGATCCGCCGTTACAACTCCCCACCCACCGCCAAGGGTCATTATTGCCGCACGATTACCTTTAGGAAGAGGCAAAGATGAAAAAGCAGCAGCAAGGTCGAGAAGATCCATAGGTTGTTCAACTTTTACAATGCCGGCCTGACGGCATACAGCATCAAATATTTTTGTATCAGTTGTTAATGCTCCGGTGTGGCTGGATGCGGCTTTATTCCCTGCACTGCTCTGTCCCCCTTTTAACAGGACAACCGGTTTCTTTTTCCCAACGCGCCTTGCACTTTCGAAAAATCTTCGACCGTTTTTTACACTTTCGATATAAAGCATTACAGTATTGGTTAAAGAATCGACTTCAAAACCATCAAGAAAGTCTTCTATTGTTACCATCGCTTCGTTGCCTGACCCGCAAAAAGCCCGAATACCGATGCCCTGATGATCCGCAAAGGCAAGTAGCTGTACACCCATATTTCCTGATTGGGATACGACTGCTGTTGAGCCAGCCATGGGCTGAACAGGAGAACCGGTACAATAAAAATCTGCATGAGGATTACATATACCCATTGTATTTGGACCCAGCACCAGTATGCCGGCAGCTTCCGCTTTTTTTACCAGATTTTTTTCAAGTTGCCTTCCTTCTTCGCCTGTTTCAGCAAAGCCGGATGTTATAAGGAGCATATTTTTAATATTTTTTTCTTTAAACTGGGGAAT
>JAUWOH010000437.1 GCA_030612225.1 Desulfobacteraceae bacterium | reverse complement strand
TATTGAGGCACAGGCGATTTATAAGATATATAAAGACTCGCCGTTTGTAACAGGGCTGAAAAGTTATATGGGGCATACCATGGCGCCGTGCGGGGCCATAGAAACAGTTTTAACCTTATACATGATGGAAAAAGGCATTATTGCACCCACTTTAAACCTTAATGAAGTTGATGAAAGATGTTCCATGCTCAGGCATGTTACGCGTATGATTGAAAAAGATGTCCGGATTGCCGCAATACAGAATTTTGCCTTTGGCGGTGTAAATACAAGTTTGATTATTAAGAAGTTTGAATAAACACAAAATGAGGCCTTTTTTCATATACCTGAAACCTGCCTTTGATTTTGCAGTTACTTTACTCCACTGGACATATTTAATATTTGGATTTGCTGCATTTTTTTCACCCTTTTATCTCGGAGCATTATTATTTTCAACAAACCGTGAGAGCGCTTTTCAAAAATTAAATCACGTTTTTTTTAAAGGGTTTTTTTTACTATCCAGGCTGCTGATCCCAAAACTGGTGCTTAATATTTCAGACGAAGTCCGCTCTCTCAGGTCTTGTGTTATCGTGTGTAACCATCTGTCTTATTTTGATCCTCTTCTTTTTGTTTCTCTGCTCGAAAAGCATAAAACCATAGTAAAGAGCACTTTTTTTAAAGTTCCTGTATTTGGGTTGATATTAAAAACATCAGGGTATATTCCTTCAACATCCGCTGGGGCGTTTTCTTCTCTAATGATTAAACGTGTGGAGAAAATGGGTGAGTTTTTGTCTTCAGGAGGAAATATTTTTATTTTTCCTGAAGGGACAAGAAGTAAAAACGGTTCTATCGGCAAGCTAAATGAAGGGGCTTTTAAAATAGCAAGGCGCTTTAAAGCCACTTTAAAAGTATGTTCAATAAAAAATACAAACGTGCTGTACAGACCGAAAACCTGTCTGCTTGATACCGGTATCAGGGAACCGATAGAAATAAAACTGATCGGCAGTATTGAACCATACTCTAACGGTCACAGACTTTCTGTTTCAGATCTTATGAGCAGGACGCTCTTATTATTTGAAAAGGGGTAACTACTCAGGTTGTGAGGTTCAGGGTTCACAGTTCACGGTTGGGTGTATCCTGAGTTGCATGATGATCTCAGATAACTCATAGTTTATCAGTTTAACGGCTATCAACTCGTCTGTTTAACCCTGAACCGTGAACCTCGGAACTTTGAACCTGAATAGTTACGAAAAAGGATAAAATGAAAACAAATGCATCTTCTTTAAAGGATGTCTTGATCATCGGATCAGGTATAGGTGGGCTTACAACTGCTATCATTCTGGCCAATCTCGGTTATCACGTAACAGTTATAGAAAAAAACAGGCTTCCCGGCGGACTGACACGAAGCTATACGAGAAACGGAATTGAATGCTCCATAGGAGTTCATTACCTGGGATCTCTAGATGAAGGACAGATCCTGAGAAGATTTTTTGATTATTTTGAGGTTACTTCGAAAATTCCGGTGGAAAGAATGGGGCAAAACGGTGTAATTGATAGATATCTTTTTAACACCGGGTTTATCAAAACAGGAACTTTCGACTTCCCGGAAGGGTTTGATGCATATGAACACAATTTAAAATCCACCTTTCCGGAGGAACAAAAGCAGATTTCAGCCATAATGAAACCGATGCGACAGGCTGCCGAAAAGCTACATTCTCTTGATCTTCTCTATTCAACCCAAAATGATTTATTATTGCTCGATCAGTATAAACCATTGGGAGAAATCCTGACCAAATTAAATTGTTCACCGGGCTTAAAAAGTGTCTTGAGTGTTCCATCATGCTGGATAGGCGTCCCGGCAGAAGAATGTCCGGTTTTTTACCATAATATGGCTCTTGTTTCCTATTTGTCCTCGTCATGGAGATTGAAATGCAGCGGTTCGCATATGGCGGATGTTTTTGCAGAACGTCTGAAATCCTTAGGGGGCAGCATTATTCAAGGCGACAAAGTCAAAAAAATTCTTGTGGATTCGCGTATTGTAAAAGGTGTTCGCCTGAAGTCGGACAGGGTGTTAAAAGCTCCCCTTATTATCGGTGCAGTTCATCCGAAAGTTGTCCTCGACATGTTGCCGGATGGTGCGGTAAAGCCTTCTTACAAAAAAAGGATTTCAAATTTAAAAAATACATTTGGAATATTTTGTGTTCATGCCGAGCTTGATGCCGCTTATCATGAAGAAATACCGTACAATATCTTTAAAATAGATACGGATAAATACGGGAATATCCCTGATATTAAGTTTTATCAAATTCGAAAAAGCGAAAAAAGCGAAAAAAATATTTTAACAATTCTCACATCAGGCAAGTTAGATCTTTGGAGCAAATGGAAAGATAGAAAAACAGGCCGCCGCGGCAAGGATTATCTTGATAAAAAAGATAAACACTCCATACAGTTAATTGATGAGGCACAGGAAATATTAGGGCCTTTTAAAGGCTTAAAGATGCTTGATGCCTATACACCCCTGACTATACGGGACTGGGTAAACAGCCCGGAAGGCAGCGCATATGGTGTCCTTCGTTCTTCCGGCCAATTGCTTGCGGCAGCCCTGCTGAATCGTACATCGATAAAGGGTTTATTCCTAGCAGGTCAAAATGTTGTGGCGCCGGGAGTAATCGGGACGATAATGGGGTCTTTCAGGACAGTTAAGACGATTATAGGCTCGGAACAATTTAATAAAAAAGTATTGGTGAGTTAAAAAATGTGGATCATCTCCCGATTAGTTGAAAGAAATAGAGGGAAAGGCACATGAATTCGAATAGAATGGACATCCGGTATCTCTATGGATATAAGTTTATTTGTCCAGATAAACATTATCCAAAGGAGGCCTGCGATGTCCGTTCCC
>JAUWOH010000092.1 GCA_030612225.1 Desulfobacteraceae bacterium | reverse complement strand
GTATAAAGGTACGGTGATTGCCGTCACGCATGATCGTTATTTTTTGGATAACGTAGCGGGTTGGATTTTAGAGCTCGATCGAGGACACGGCATCCCGTGGAAAGGCAACTATTCTTCATGGCTTGAACAGAAACAATTACAACTTAAGCAGGAAGAAAAATCAGAATCAAACCGGCAGAAGACCTTGCAGCGGGAATTGGAATGGATCAACATGTCACCAAAAGGACGCCAGGCAAAGGGAAAGGCACGCATTAATGCTTATGAAACACTCTTAAGCGAAAATTATGAAAAAGGGGCCAACGAGCTTGAAATATTTATTCCACCAGGACCACGTCTTGGAAAGGTAGTTATTCAAGCAGAAAATCTGAGCAAAGCATATGGCGATCGTCTTCTCTTTGAGGGAATGACATTTGCTTTACCTGCGGGAGGTATTATCGGCATTGTCGGTCCTAACGGCGCAGGCAAAACAACACTCTTTAAAATTATAACCGGTTTGGAAAAACCTGATTCCGGAATCATTAAAATCGGGGACACTGTTAAACTCGCTTGTGTTGATCAGGAACGCGATATTCTTGAACCCGACAAAACAATATGGGAAGTGATTTCCGGTGGTAGGGATATGGTTGAGCTTGGGAAAATAGAAGTAAACTCAAGGGCCTATGTTTCCCGTTTTAATTTCTCAGGATCAGACCAGCAGAAAAAAACAAACATGATTTCAGGCGGCGAGCGTAATAGAGTCCATCTTGCGTGTATACTCAAAGAGGGCGCCAATGTGTTGCTTTTAGACGAACCTACAAATGATCTTGATGTGAATACAATGCGTGCCCTTGAAGAAGCGTTGGAACATTTTGGAGGCTGCGCGGTTATTATCACTCATGATCGCTGGTTTCTCGATCGCATCGCCACCCATATTCTTGCTTTTGAAGGAAACAGTACTGTCATGTGGTTTGAAGGCAATTATTCAGATTATGCAGCGGACAGAAAAAAAAGGCTTGGAAAGGCTGCTGAACAGCCCCATAGGATCAAATACAGACATTTGACAAGAGGATAAAAAGTCTGAGTGAAATCTGAAAAGGGATTTGTGTCAAAGCTGAATAGTGAATGAGAATTGTTTACCTAACCATGTGAAGCTATTGGTGCGGGTTTTTAATCTATTTTCAACCAACAAAAAAGGGGGGGATAAAATGAAAAATAGGATAAAATTTGCATTTGTACTGGCCGTTATGTTTATAGCAAGTGGTTGCATAAAATATACTTACAACCTTGCAAATGTAACACCGGAATTGTATCCTGCAGGTAATTGCTCAGTCGCAGTGGCGTCCCAGGATAAGCGCAGCTATGTTATCTCCGGGAGGAATAAACCTCAGCTGGTTGGTGTCATTAGAGGCGCTTTTGGAAATCCATTATACATGACTACAAGCAGCGGACGTCCATTAGCCGATGAAATGGGTGGTGTCATTATCGGTGCACTAAAGAAAAAAGGATTTAAAACAATTTCCGTGGTAGTTGCAGCCACAGAACCTATAGAGCAAGTACGAAAAAAACTGGTTGCTACCGGAGCAGAAAAACTGATTTATTTCCAGATAAAACAATGGAAAAGCGATACATATAGCAACGTTCGTCTTGAATATTTAATTAATCTTACTGTATTTGATACAAAAGGCAAACTGCTTGCAGAAAAGGAAAGTTCCGGTGACGAAAACCTTGGCTCCGGAGGTTTTAATATAGTCAGAGGGACCAGAAAAAAAGTGCCGGAAGCGTTCGAGAAAAAGCTGGAAGAACTATTCAATGCACCTGATATTATTAAAGCTTTGGAACGTTGATCTGTTAGTTGAAAGGGCTCAGGAACATTAGTTTGTAAGGTAACAGGGCGCTTGAACTATGATATCCGGTTTGTATGCCACGCCAATCAAGACCAATCAAGATTAGATGCGCCTGGTGCACTTCACAATATTATTGTCAGAAGCATAGATCGCAAAAGGCTATTTACAGATGGTGGCGATAGAGATAATTTTTTAAATCGACTTGGAAATATCCTTACCTAAACAGCCTGTTTTTCCTGAGCGCTGATTCCAAATCATTTTCATTTATTGCTGAAAACGGAAACCACATCAACTTCCATCGTAATGCGCAAGCTTTTGACCGGTATTGGATGTCGGGAAATTTAAAAAGACGGTTACGGCTCGCAGTGTGCTCTGTTTCCGGGCAAATAGTGAGTTGAAAAATAATAGCGAAAAAAATGAGCAGATTTAAAGTAACATTTCCCGGCAATAAAAAGATAGATGAACGGATGTTCTGATGAAAATCAGCTTTACCTAAGTATAGAAATTAATACAGCAGTAGTTTATCCGGATCAGCAATAATCCTGGATAGTTTTGCGGTCTGCCTTTTCAAGCAATTGGAGTGCTGCGTTTAAAATCCTTATCTGTAGTTTTTCATCAAAGGGGCTTCCCAGGGGCCGCCCCAAAAGTTGTGGTGTGAGCAATACCCTTGGCAGGGACATCATTCTCATCCGGGTTTCAAAAGCCTTAACCGCAATAATAATAGTGGCAATTTTGGCTTCTTCCAATGCCCTTGCAACATGTCCCACGGACATGTGACAGACAGGTCAGACCGGAACCAGCACCACAGCATCAACCCCTAGGTCTACAAATTTATCCACCCAACCCGGCAGTGTTTTTTTCAACAGCCTTATCTGGGAGCATGCACCAACAAATGAATATGCGTTTGACGTAAGTTCTGCAAACACACCCTGGTCTTTTAAATTTACCATCCTTTGGTATGGGAAAGAGACATTAGGGTCTTTCAATGCGGCCCTGATATCATACCCGCTATGACGAACCATCAGATCTTTTGGGTTTGAGTCAAATGGAATTTTAGATAGTTGCGGTTCCTCTTTTAAAAAATCAAACACACGACGCACTGCTTCTCCCTGGCTCATATTCTCAACCCCCAATGGCTTGGGATCATGCCCTTTTAAAAAATGACCGCTTGATGTTAGGAGAGATAGTTTTATTGAAGACAACGGTTTTTTAAAAGGATGAAACGGCCCGTCATCGTATTCAAAATTTTTTTGCTCTTTATACCCTTCTATCTGACCCTGTAGTATTCTTTGTTTTACTATTGAAAGATCCTTGTCATCAAGCGAATCAATAATATCCTTGAATAAATTTTGAATAAACGTCGAGGCATCTTCCAATGCCAGCTCGGACAAAAATTTAAAGGATAAATCTGTACGTTTACCGTAAAAAAAGGATTTAATGAACGCTTCAAAGGATTCCTGGTTTTTTTCCTTTTCCATTTTTTTCGCTCCTTAGGGCTCGCGCAAAAACAACCTCGCATTTTATGCATCCCGGATTCAGGCCAGCTTTGCCCGATCCTCAACTCCAAAATCCTCGAAATAGCTCGCTATTCCTGTGGTTTCGGAGTCTTCGCTTACCTGCAGCCTCGGATCGAACAAATCTGACCTAAATCCATACGCCTAAAATGTAAACTTATTTTTGCGCGAACCCTTAACTTGTGGTTATTCTACACATGATCTACCTTTGTTTTCTTAAAAAAGTATCCAGTGCTTCAATCAGAATATTGGACAGTGTTGTCTCTTTCTCATCGGCAAGCTTTATAACCCTTTCTGCCAAGACACATGGAAGTTCTACTGTTATGCTCTGTGTCGGATCCGTACATTCCTTTAAAATAGTGTTGTTATCCATAATTTTCCAGTCTCTGCGAGTGTAAAGTAAATATTAGCAACAATCCTGAATTATGATTGTTAAATTGTTTGGTTCTTCTCCAATTTAGTTGGAGAAGGGGGTCTAAGGGGTCAATGCCCTCCCTGTCGCGACTCGGTGATTACTTAAAGTATAGGCTAAGCTTCATAATAATAATCATTTATTGACAATATAGTAAGGGTGATCGGTCTGGGCCAGGGGTTTGTTTTCTAAAGACTTTATCAGCGCTTTTAACATTCTTTCGATTTTGGCTATGTCTTTGTTCAGTGTACCCAATTCACCTCTTTCAATTAAATCAGAATCTCTAAACAGAGTTCGTATGACTTTTGCCGGACTTTCAACTCCTTCCGCATAGGCTTACCAGCTAAGCCGTGATAAGTATAATTGTTTAGCATCCGCCTGTTATATGGCGGATCACTCAAGCCTTTGAATCCTGGGCCCCTTGACCCCCCTAGGATAACGCCTGTTCAATTGGGGATAACCCATTTATTTTGCCTTAATTAACTACAACTGCACCACGCAATGCTTGGTATTAGACTTCATACGGTGTCTGGTAGTTGAGGTACTTTTTTGGTCTATGATTAATCTTTTTCACCGCCAGTGCAAGGACTTTATCGGTAATTTTCCTGAAATTCATTCCTTTTGTAAAATATTATCTGAGCAAGCCGTTCGTGTTTTCCCTGGAACCATGTTGCCAAGCCAAATAAAGGTCTGCAAAATAAATACAAAACCCGGTTTTTTCCTCAAGCTGTATGGTGGCTTCAGAGACATTCAGTTTATCAGTTGATAGGTTACTTGAACTATGATATCCGGTTTGTATGCCACGCCAATCAAGGCTAATAAAGACCAATAAAAAACAGATGAACAACCAATGATAGTCGTTTCCACTCGTAGTCTTAAAATCTTTGCCGCTCTTGTATGGTATGTCGGGGCCACCATACTGCTTTTAAAGGGATGCAGTCTGCTGGTCGAAGCAGATGCGCTGAAACCAGAGGAGGGCTGGCCCAGGCTGGCCGCTGTTGCCGGACTCTTCCTTGGCTGTTTGAAGGCAAAATTCCTTTTCAATAGAAGCTGCCAAAAAAATCTGGACAGAATAGCTGCCCTGGACCGGCCAAGAGTCTGGCAGTTTTTCAGGCCGGGATTCTTTGTGGTCTTAACGGTGATGATCTTGGTCGGGGTGACTTTATCCAGGCTTGCCCATAACAATTACCCTTTCTTAATCAGCATGGCAATATTGGATCTTGGCATTGGCATCGCTCTGATAGGGAGTAGTTATGTCTTTTGGAAACAGAAGGCATTTGTTAAATAACGTCCATGTCTGATTGAAAGGTCCCCTCGGCTTATGTTTTCACATTTGTTCATGTGTTTTGGGCTTCAGACGATCCCTCACGGTTTCGCCGCCAGCTCAAAATTCGGAATCTTCGGGATCTTCGCCTTGCCTTCGACTAATACTTATGTTAATAAATCTTAGGGCTTATTAACCTGGTTTGCGTATATGGGACTTGCACCCCAATATTTCACGTCCGTGCCGAGCGTACACAAGCGAATTATATCAAATGAAAATGCCGGAACGTTTTCTCTTTTGTCTATGCTTTGGTAAATGTGCCTTTAACTAATGTCTTGTTGGCTTTTTCAGTGGCATATCCGCAATGTTATAAACATAAGAAACTATCAAAACAGGTGAAGTTGTGAAAATAGATAAATCTGCAGAGAATGCAATGTGGATAGAAAAAATAATTAAAGATTTTATCGAAACTTCGCCTAAAAACACATTAAAAAATCAAAACAATGATAAAGCCTTTGAAATGCCATTGGTAGGGTTTTCAAGAGGAGACGATTCTTTATACGAGGCTTATAAAGATCATGTAGGGCCGTTCCATTTAACACCTTTGGAAATATTTGTTGTTACTTTCAGGGATTTCAGCATAAAGCCTGAGGACCTTACGGTCATTAGCTGGATTCTACCGCATAATAATGCTACTAAGGTCGATAACCGAAAAGAAGAATTTTATCCTGCTGAAAGATGGGCAAGAGGCCGTATTTTCGGTGAAGAGACCAATGAAATTCTCCGAAAACATGTGGTGACATCTTTGGAGTCAGAAGGATACAGGGCAGTCGCTCCTGTACTCACTCCCCAATTTAGCAGAAGAATCTCGCCAAAGTACGGATATGCAACTACATGGTCTGAGCGGCATGCAGCTTATGCATCAGGACTTGGAACATTCGGCCTTTGTGATGGGCTTATCACTCCTGTAGGTAAGGCTATGCGTACAGGTTCTGTTATTGCACAAATTTCGGTTTCACTTACGCCCAGACCTTATACGGATCACCATGAGTACTGTCTCTTTTTTACTAAAGGCGTTTGTGGGAAGTGCATATCGAGATGTCCTGTAGGAGCTATCACAAAAGCTGGAAAAAATAAAGACTTGTGCTATAAACACCTTTACCCGGTTACCAAGGATTATGTGATATCAAACTATGCATTTGATGGACATGGCTGCGGTCTCTGTCAAACAAAGGTTCCTTGTGAATCTAAAATTCCTGAAAAACAAGATGCTAAGTAAAGATCCGGGTCCAGAGGGTCCGGCCTTGATTACCCCTGTAATGGATACCATCGTAATCGTCACATGTTGCGAGTTGCGTGTTACAGGTTGCGGGTCCAAAAAATATCAAGGAACAAAGTACGAAAAATCAAGCATATTCAAGTGCTTGTATGAACAAAACAAATAAGGAATATTAACATTTTTACTATTTAAAAATTAGATGGAATTCATTGCATCACTCGCAACTCGTAACCCGTAACATGGGTTAATCAATTCGACATCTCGTTTGTCTCTGACCTGGCCCATAGAAACAAGTATTATTTACTATAATTAAAGATGGCTCATAACACAATCAAATCCGCTTATTACAAGTTAGCAGACAGATTGAATCGCTTTCCCCAGGGCGCACCCCCTTCTGAACTATTATTCAAAATCTTGAAAATGCTTTTTAGTGAGAAAGAGATCAAACTGGTTTCACTCATGCCTATCAAACCCTTCACAGCGAAAAAAGCCAGCCGCATCTGGAAAATGAATCTGATCAGCACTCAAAAGGTGCTGGATGAATTGGCCGATCGCGCTATCCTGGTTGACATCGAACAGAATGGGGAGTCTGTTTATGCTCTGCCGCCTCCGATGGCGGGTTTTTTCGAATTCTCCTTAATGCGTGTGCGGGCTGACATTGATCAGAAGGTATTAAGCGAACTGTTTTATGAATACTTAAATGTGGAAGAAGATTTCATAAAGGAGCTATTCACCCAGGGTCAAACTCAGTTGGGGCGTACCTTTGTCCATGAACCTGCCTTGTCTGAAGAAAATGCACTGCATGTTCTGGATTATGAGCGGGCGACCGAAGTTATTAAGAGTGCTGCTCATCGGGCTGTTGGGATCTGTTACTGCCGTCACAAAATGCATCACTTGGGTAAAGCATGCAAAGCACCGCAGGAAATATGCATGACATTTAACACTACAGCCGCATCGCTTATTAAGCACGGCTGTGCCCGTTCGGCAGAAGAGGAAGAATGCCTTGATTTATTGCAGGCGGCTTATGAACATAACCTGGTTCAGTTCGGTGAAAATGTAAGAGAAAAAGTCAATTTCATTTGTAACTGCTGTGGGTGTTGCTGCGAGGCTATGATCGCAGCCTGTCGTTTTGCAATAATGAACCCTGTCCATACAACCAACTTTATCCCGGTTGTGACCGAATCTGATTGCAACGGATGTGGCAAGTGTGTGACTGCCTGCCCAGTTGAAGCAATGACATTGGTTTCATCAAACAATCCACTCAAACCCAAAATGAAAGTGGCGAAGTTGAATGAAGATATCTGTCTGGGATGCGGTGTTTGCGTTAGAACTTGCTCAGAGGGTAGTATTCACTTGAAATCCCGACCGGGCAGAGTTATTACCCCCTTGAATGGAACACACAGGGCGGTGGTGATGGCTATTGAACGGGGTAAATTGCAGAACCTGATTTTTGACAATCGGGTCTTATGGAGTCATCGAGCCATGGCCGGAGTTTTAGGCGTTATTCTGAAACTTCCGCCGTTAAAACAGGCCCTTGCAAATAAACAGGTGAAATCACGCTATCTCGAAGCTCTGATTAATCATATAGAAAAATAGAGTGCCCTGAACCTAAACAAAAAATGAGGAAAACACCTGAAACATAGAAGAAACTAATAAAGGAGGTATTATGAAGCCACGAAAAATTAAAGACAAGATATACCGAATGGGTTATGTGGATTGGGATAGACGTCTCTTCGACGCTCTCATCCCTCTTCCGGACGGGACAAGTTATAATGCCTTTTTGATTGAAGGTAGCGAGAAGACTGTTTTGATTGATACGGTTGATCCACTTATGGTTGATGAACTGCTGACACAGCTTGAGAATGTCTCTAAACTCGATTACGTAGTTTCACTTCATGCTGAACAGGACCACTCAGGCAGCATTCCTCATGTACTATCCCGATACCCTGATGCAAAATTGATTTCCAGCCCTAAAGCAAAAGGGATGCTTATGGATCTACTCCGTATACCCGAGGAATCTTTTATCACTGTCAGCGACGGTGAAACACTCTCTCTCGGGGATAAGACGCTGGAATTCATATACACTCCCTGGGTGCACTGGCCCGAAACCATGGTGGCCTATTTGAAAGAAGATAAAATTTTGTTCAGCTGTGATTTTTTTGGCTCTCACATTGCAACAACCGATCTCTATGTTACCGACGAAGCGCGTGTTTACGAGGCAGCGAAACGTTACTATGCCGAGATCATGATGCCCTTTAGAAATGTGATCAAAAAAAATCTGGAAAAGATCGCTTTTTACGACATAGCTATGATAGCCCCCAGTCACGGGCCTATTTATCCACGACCATCATTTATCATCGATGCCCATAAAGAATGGATAGATGGGACATCGAAGAACTTGGTAGTCTTACCTTATATTTCAATGCATAATAGTACCAAGCAGATGGTCAATTTTTTTATTTCATCGCTTGTGGAGAATGGTGTCAGCGTTGAGCAGTTCAATCTGGCCGTGACGGACATAGGGAAACTGGCAATGGCTCTCGTTGATGCAGGGACAATAGTTATTGGTACTCCAACGGTTCTTGCAGGTCCTCATCCCAACGTCGTTTATGGTGCTTTTCTGGCTAACGCATTACGTCCTAAAGCCAAGTTCCTATCCATTATCGGTTCCTACGGGTGGGGAGGTAAGACTGTAGAAATATTGGCAGGAATGATTCCTAATCTTAAAGTAGAAGTTATCGAACCTGTTCTTGCCAAAGGCTTACCGTCGGAAGCTGATTTTAAAGCTCTTGAGAATTTGGCTGAGACCATCGCGACGAAACACAAAGAGCAGGGATTTAAATAAGCCAGACCTCGTTATCTATCAGCAAAAAAGGGCTATCTTTTTGGACAAAAATATCTTATCTAAAGTGCAACAAGATGCTTGATACTGGATGCTGGATAGCTGTTGTATTCTATCTGTTTTTTATTCATATACATTATATCGAAAATAATGATTATTATTTCACCAAGTTATGAAATAAAACAGCGTGTAGTTTCTCAACTACCATCATCAAGTATCCAGAATCACAAATCATGAATGCCCAACTTTTATGCAATCCTACGTCACATAATGGCTCGCCTCGTTTTTTTGATGCTTAATGACGAGGTCTGTAAGCAGATAAGAATAAATCTCCTATAAGGGATCAAATATGGATAGATGCAAGAACATGGATTATCCGCTGATGATGCGATTGTTCGGCATCTTCCTTATTTTGGGCATCCTGGGTTGCGCGCTTATAAACTCGGACGCAAGTGAAGGAGTACCCCAACCCCTTTACAATGTAGGTTATCAAGTCCTTGATCTCAAATACCCGAAAGACGGGCAGGAGCAGGAGCTTACTGTAGCCGTCTGGTATCCTACCGCAACACAGCCGAAGTCGTACAACTACGGGGGGCCAACAAGCGGCAGCATTACTGTCGATGCAGCCCCCTTTGCCAAAGGTGGACCATAGCCACTGCTGGGCTTCTCCCACGGATACGGGGGTGGCGGTCTTGGCTCTGTATTCTTCACCAAACACCTTGCAGCCAAAGGATGGATTGTCGTTGCCCCGGATCATCACGACAGGCATTCGGCTGTACGAATACGAACAGGCCACAAGAAGGAG